>JBARMF010000051.1:0-7826 GCA_049802315.1 Candidatus Udaeobacter sp. | reverse complement strand
CGTCGCCGGTATGATAGAAAAGGACTTCATCGCCGGTTCGCATTTTGCGAAGATTATTTCGCGCAGAGAAATTGCGCACGCCGGTCCAGCTAGTCTCGCCATCGGCAAGAAAATCAGACCACGAATAAGAAGACGGCTCTTGTTTCACCAGCCAGAAAGATTTCATAGATGTCAGTTCCAAGCTCACAACATCCAGAGAAACCTCAAGCGGCAACATTTAAGCGACGCGGCGCTCAAAATACGTTCGTCATTCCGAGCGAAGTCGAAGGAACCCCGCAGCGTTGCGTTCAGTTCGTCCGCGGGATCCTGCGACTTCGGTGCGCTTCGCTCAGGATGACGATCGTACGGAGCCCGCGTCTTCCCTCAATGGATTTTGGAGCTTGAAAAGCGCAAGGGCTGCGACCAAGTGAAGCCATGCCGCGACTGCCGTTCATCACGTTCGAAGGTTCAGAAGGGAGCGGAAAGTCCACACAAGCCAATCGCCTGGCGGCGCGCCTACAGCGATGCGGTGTCCCGTATGTCCTCACGCGGGAACCCGGCGGCACGCCGATCGGCGAAAGTATCCGCGAGCTTTTGCAATTTGCTCCGCATAACTCAAACATGACGCCCGAGACGGAGCTGCTTCTTTTTGAGGCTAGTCGCAGCCAGCTCGTGCGCGAGATAATCAAGCCATTGCTCGAACGTGGCATGTGCGTGATCGCAGATCGTTTCTGTGATTCTACGACCGTGTATCAAGGAGCGGCACGCAAATTGGATCGCCAGACGATCGAGCGCTTGAATGTGTTCGCGGTCGCGGATTGCGTACCAGACATCACGTTTGTGCTCGATGTCGATGCGGCGACTACTGAGTCGCGAATGCAGCGTGAGCCACGCAAAGCGGATCGGATGGAACAACAGCCTGCTGAATTTTATGAGCGTGTTCGCGAAGGATACCGCGAGCTCGCAGCGGGCGAGCCCAAGCGCATTGTCATGGTCGATGGCTCGCGCGATGTCGACGAGATTGAAAAACAGATCTGGAAAAGATTGTGCTCGCACTTTCCATCAATAGCCACTGACAATGATTGACGAAACGGCGAAACGGCGAAACGGCGAAACGGCGCGAAAGCCAATCCGTCATTTCCGTGATCTGGAAGTCTATCAAAATGCGCTTGCGACCGGCCTTCGGGTTTATGAGCTGAGCAAGAAGTTTCCACCCGAGGAAAAGTATTCGCTAACCGACCAAATCCGGCGCTCTTCACGATCAGTTTGCGCTAACCTTGCCGAGGCGTGGCGAAAGCGTCGCTATGAAGCAGCGTTCATCGCAAAACTTAGCGACGCGGAAGGTGAAGCCGCGGAAACGCAGGTTCATCTGGAATTCGCGTTTCACCACCGCTACGTATCTCGCGACGAATTCCTAGTCCTTGATGATGCGTACGAGAGAATCTGTGCGCAAATTGTGCGCATGATCGATGAGCCGGAGAAATGGCTTATTCGCCGACGAGAGCGCAAGCAATGAATCTCAAACAGCGACTTGCGGAGTGGACGAAGCGATCAGCGACAAGAAGCTCGCCGATTCGCCGGTTCGCCGGTTCGCCGGTTCGTCATCCGCATTCGTCTCTCACTTTCGCCTGAAAAAAATGGCCTTCGCGCGTACGACTGCACTCGAATTTTTGAGACGCGCCCATGAACAGAATCGGCTTGCGCACGCTTATTTGATAACGGGACCACCTGGGAGCGGCAAAGAGATGCTCGCAGCTGAATTGGCGAGCTTGGTTAATGGCACACCCGCAAAGGAAGTTTTCTCGTCGAAAGCACGGGAGATTTTTGTTGCGCGGCCCGAATCGAAATCGCGCCGGATTTCAATTGAGCAAATCCGCGAGTTGGAGCACGCGCTGCAAATGCGCGCAGCAAACAGCCACGGGAAGGTAGCGATCATTTCAGACGCCGACCGCCTCGGAGGCGGGGCGGCAAACGCGTTTCTCAAGACGCTGGAAGAACCGCCAAAGGATTCGCTGTTGCTTCTGCTAAGTGCATTGCCCGAGGCGCTGCCGGAAACGATTCTTTCCCGATGCATCGCTATTCCACTGGCGTCAGACGGCGAGGCCAGGAGCAGAAAAGAGGAAGAGAAACTCGTGAAATTGCTGCAACAAGCTTCCCGCCATACGACCTGGAATATTCAATTCGGCTATCGACTTGCTCAGGAATTTCAACAATTGCTCCGAGTGGTACGTGAGGAGGTGAAATTCGAAACCGAAAGCGCGTTAAAACAGGAGCAAACCCGTTACAAGGATGCAACCGACGGTGCGTGGCTTGAAGAACGGGAGGACTACTACAAGGCGCTGACGGAAAGCCTTTACCTCCAACGCCGCGCTGCGCTGGTCGAAATCTTGTTCGCATGGTGGACCGATGTTCTTCGCGCGACCAATGCCGTTGCACAAAGGGACCTGCCAGCCGCAACACAGGAAACGGCTGCGCTCGCACGTCGCTTTGACAATGCCCAGATCTTGAAGCGCATCCGTCTACTCGAAGAATTCCGAGATCATCTCGGCCGAAACATTCACGAAAGCCTTGCAATTGAAGTCGCTTTCCTGGCGATTTTCATTGTGTGATTTGCGCGTATCGCGGCGACGTCCAGGAAAGGCTTGCGGCCCGAGTCCAGCCGACGGCAGGTTGACAAAACGCTGTCTAATCATATCCAGTATCTCCGTATGCGACATATTTACCGATTACTTTTGCTATCCGCCGCCTCTTCAGTCCTGCTGCTTACTGGTTGCGCAACGGGAACTCATGTGAGCGCGAGCGGGCCATACCACGTCACCGCGTACAAGCCGAACAATCCTTCAGCCGTGCGCGTGAAAGTCTCCCTCGACAAGGAAAACGTTTACGTGATGGAGGGCGACCGTTGCCTGATGGCGGCGGCCATTTCAGTTGGAATGGCGTCGAAACCCACGCCCAGGGGAAATTTCAACATTTATTCGAAACAGGAGCACAAACGTTCTGGATCGTACGGATTCAGCGTGCAAGGCGATCGAATAGTTCCTTCGACTGGCGGTGGGGCTGGGCGTTACGTCGGATATCCCATGGGATATTGGTGTGAGTTTGCTCCCGCCTACGGTTTTCACCAAGGTTTTGTGCATCCCACACCACACACACATGGGTGCATTCGCTTGAAGGGTGAAGCGGCAGCTAAATTCTACGCGCTAGTGAAGATCGGGACGCCGGTGAATATCGCTAATACCCAACCCGAAGACGCAACACTTGGACCGAAAGTGCAGCGGGTGGATGATTCTAGAACGCCTGATCCTCCGGCCTCTCTTATGATCTCGGACAGGGCATTTGAGCAACCGAGTGGACCTCTGCTCGAATAGCAGGTCCTGGCTTGAATTGCGGCAACCATCGCACCGTGGCATGTTAGGCCGCGCGGCCATTGACCCAGCCGTTTCGAGAGAAAGCCGAAATGTCCCGTTGCGTAAGGTTAAACTGATTCGGCGGGATTTCTCGACTATGCCGAAATGACAAGCCGAACATGAGCACGAACCTGATTTCGAGCGGCACAACTGCCCGCCAGAAAGTGAACTTGCGGACGCCGGACGTGATGGCGGCCGTGCAACAACAGGTCGAGTCGCACTACCGCAGCGATATCATCGAAAAGGTCCGGCGCGCCGGCGGAATCATTTCCGTGGGAGATACGACAGTGCGCCTGGCGAAGCAGTTTGGTTTCTGCTACGGCGTTGAACGCGCTATCGATCTGGCATACGCCGCGCGCAAGGTTTTCAAGGATCGCCGCCTGTTCATTGTGGGAGAAATTATTCATAATCCGGAGGTCAATCATCAGATCGCCTCGTTAGGTATTAAGAATCTCACCGGGAGAAATAAGGAGGCGGACATTTCTGATCTCGGCCCCGACGACGTTGTCATCGTGCCGGCGTTTGGAACCGAATTGTCGCTTCAGCAACAGATCAAGGATCGCGGCTGCCAGATCGTCGACACCACGTGCGGCGACGTGATGAGCGTTTGGAAACGAGTGCGCAAATACGCAAGCGAATCGGCGACGTCGATTATTCATGGTAAGGCGGAGCACGAAGAGACGAAGGCCACCAGTTCGCGCGCGCTTGGTGACGGCAGCGGGCATTATGTTGTGGTCCTAACTCTCGCCGACACAGATTACGTTTGCGATTACATCCGACACGGCGGCGACAAACAGGCGTTTCTCGAGAAATTCAGAGGCGCGCACTCGCCAGGATTTGATCCCGACGTGCACCTGGAAACCGTGGGCGTGGCGAATCAAACGACGATGTTGCGCGGCGAGACCGAGGAAGTGCAACGCCGAATTCGCCAGGCGGTGATCGATCGAGACGGACCCGAGCTTGCGCAGAAACGTTTCCGCTTCTTCGATACGATCTGCGGCGCTACGCAAGAGCGGCAGGATGCGTTGCGCGAATTGCTGAATGTTCGTATGGACCTGTTGCTTGTCGTTGGGGGATACAACAGCTCGAACACATCGCACCTCGCCGAGATGGGCGAAGAGAAGTTGCCGACCTATTTTGTGTTGAACGCTTCGCGGCTCGTTTCCGCTACGGAAATCAAGCATTACAACTTGCACGAAAAACGCGAAGTTGTTTCACACTTTTGGCTGCCGAACGGGCCCGCTGTGATCGGCATCACGGCTGGCGCGTCTTGTCCAAACAACTTGATCGAAGAAACTCTGATTCGGCTATTTGAATTACGCGGCATCTCGCGTCGAGATCTCGAGCTGGCGGCGTAGCCACTAACCTCCCGCGTTCTCTTTCATTGTCATCCCGAGCCAAGTCGAGGGATCCCGCGGATCTAGCTTAAGGAAACGCAACGGGATTCCTCGACTCCGCTACGCTTCGCTCGGAATGACATTACTGGATAACGCCCTCTCACGAGACGCCCAAGCTGCCCGTTCCATGCGAAATAGTTACTACATATGGCACGAGCGATTTGGAAGGGCAGCATCAGCTTCGGACTGGTCAACATACCGATCGCGCTTTATCCAGCGACGCGGCGCGAGGAACTGAAGTTCCGTCTTTTACGCAGGACCGATCTAAGCCCGGTCAATTACAAACGCGTTGCTGAAAAAGACGGCAAAGAGGTTCCCTGGGACCAGATCGTTAAGGGCTACGAGTATGAGAAGGGCAAATTCGTCGTGCTACAGGAGGAAGATTTTCAGCGCGTTGATCTCGAAGCGACTCAGACTGTCGACATCCAGGACTTCGTCGATTTGGAAGAGATTGATCCAATGTTCTTCTATAAGCCGTACTATCTGGAGCCGCAGAAAGGCGGAGACAAAGCGTACGCGCTCTTGCGGGATGCGTTAAAAGACACTCACAAGGTAGGCGTCGCGAAGGTGGTCATCAAGACGCGGCAGTATCTGGCGGGTGTTAAGCCGGAGGACGGTGCGCTAGTTCTTGAATTGATGCATTTCGCTGATGAGCTCGCCGACCCGGCGAGGCTGCACGTGCCGACGAAGCTGGAAGTCGGCAAACGCGAAATGAACATGGCCAAATCACTCATCGATAGCATGAGCGCGAAATGGAATCCGGAAAAATACAAAGACGACTACAGGGAGGCGCTGATGGAAGTGATCGAAGAAAAAGTGGAAGCCGGCGGCAAGGAAATCGAAGAGAAGCCGCGGAAAGCGCCGAAGCCGACAAAGGTGATTGATCTGGTGTCGGTTTTACAAAAGAGCCTCGAACAGAGTGGAGCGAAAGAAAAAAGCAAAGGCAAATCACGCACGAAAAAAGCGCACCCGGCCAGGAAAGCAGCGTGACGTGAATGACAAATACCGAATGTCTAATGACAAAAGGAATGACAAACCCGAGTGGGGAACAAGTGTTCCGACGACAATTCGTTATATCAGCATTGGCATTTCCTTAGTCATTCGTGCTTCGGCATTTTCTTGACACGTCAGATCGACATCGTTCAGCCTGAACCGCTATGAACGCTCTTAATCGATTTGCGGATACGGTTTACTGCATTATGCGACTGGTAATTGGTCTTGTGTTTGCATGTCATGGCGGACAGAAAATCCTCGGGTTCCCGGGAGCCGGACACGGCGGTGCCCACGGTTTGATGCTGGTCGGCGGAATCATCGAGTTGGCCGGTGGATTCATGATTGCGCTGGGCTTGCTTACGCGCTTGGCGGCTTTCGTCTCCGCCGGTGAAATGGCGTATGCGTACTTCACTGTGCATGCCGCAGGCAAAACGCTCGGTCATGCGCCGACGTCTGCGGAACAATTTTTTCCCATCCTCAACAAGGGAGAGTTGGCCGTCGTTCTCTGCTGGGTATTTCTGTTCATGATCTTTTACGGGCCCGGACGCTGGAGCATCGATGCGCTCTTTGGTAAAAAATCGCGATCGACCGTTTCTACCCGCTGATCAATGCAAAAAAGGCAATTGTCACATCGAGTGAAGGCGCTTGCCGCCGTACCTTTGTACGAAGGCTCGGAGAAATCTGCACTTCGATGAAACCCATTATTGTCGCCCTAACGTTCATCTTGATGACGCGAGTGATTCACGCACAGGAAACAATCAAAGATTTCGGAAAAGACCGCCTGAACAGCTCGCCACGCCACGCGGATTGGGTTGAGATCAAATCGGGAGCGCGCTCGATCAAAGCGTTTGTTGTTTATCCAGAGCGTAAAGACAAAGCCCCGGCCGTACTCGTCGTTAGCGAGATTTTTGGTCTCACGGACTGGGTGCGCAGTTTGTGTGATGAACTGGCCGAGAATGGCGTCATTGCCATTGCACCGGATTTGCACGGTGGTCAGAAGTTCGAAGATCTCGACGGCGCGCGGAAAGCAACGTCGGCACTTCCGCAGGAACAGGTGAAAGCCGATCTTGATGCAACATCGGATTACGCGCTCACGAAAATTCCTGCGTGCAATGGCACGCTTGCAGTGTGCGGATTCTGCTGGGGCGGAGGCGTTACGTTCGCGTATGCAAATGAAAATCCAAAACTGAAGGCTGCGTATTCATTTTACGGTGTGGCGGCGGATTCGCCCGACAAAGTGAAAAACATCGCGTGTCCGGTTTACGGTTTTTATGGCGAGAATGACGAGCGCGTAGACGCGACGATTCCGAAGGGGGAGGAACTAATGAAAGCCGCCGGCAAAACGTACGAGCCAGTTATTTACAAAGGCGCTGGCCACGGTTTCATGCGCATGGGCGAACCGACTAATCCGCAGATGCGTGAAGCCGACCGAAAAGCGCGCGACGAGGCGTGGGAGCGCTGGAAGAAGCTGCTCAAGCAACTTAGGTAGGGACGCTGCGCTGCGGCGTCCGGACGGCGCAGCGCGCCGTCCCTACCACAGGCGTTCATGAAGGTTCCCGATCGCAAACGATTGCCGCATGATGTCCCACTGTGGGTAGACCCGAGCAAAGCCTGTTACTTTATTACGATTTGTTGTGCTCGGCGTGGAATCAATCAGTTGGCGCACGACCAGATCGCACCCGATCTGATCGAGACGATCAAACATCGCAACGCAAAAGGAATTTGGTACGTTCGGCTCGCCGTCGTAATGCCTGACCACGTGCACGTAGTCGTTTGGTTTCCCGAGGTGGCAAAGCGGGTGCAGACGGTTTTGAGTAAATGGAAGGAATGGACTGCCAAAAGTCTGAAGATCGATTGGCAGCGCGACTTCTTCGAACATCGGCTCCGCCGGGAGGAAAGCTTTCGCGAAAAGGCTGATTACATTTTGGCTAATCCTGTTCGCGCGGGACTGGTTGAGCGAGCGGAAGACTGGCCTTACGTATTCATCGCCGAGCCGTGGTAGGGTCGGCGCGCTGCGCCGACCGGACGCCGCAGCGCGGCGTCCCTACCT
>JBARMF010000050.1:0-1906 GCA_049802315.1 Candidatus Udaeobacter sp. | reverse complement strand
GGATCGGACGTTCCATTTTTCATTTTTCAATCCGCTGCGGTGTGCAAAGGGCGGGGCGAACTGGTGAGCCCAACCAGATTGCGCGAACAATTATCGCTGTTGTTGCTGAAGCCTGAGTTCGGTGTGCCAACACCGTGGGCATACTCCCGGTGGCGAGACTCGCTCGAAATTCCCGGAGTTTCGTACCGCGCCCAGCAGTTCACCCGACAAAGCTTCGTAAACGATCTCGAGCGCCCTGTTTTCGAAAAATTTGTTTTTCTCGCTCAGCTCAAAATGTGGTTACTCAAGCAACCAGAAGTCGACGCCGCGCTGATGTCCGGCTCGGGTTCGACGACCTTCGTCGTGATTCGCAACCATGCCGACGCCGAGCGTCTGGCGAGGCAGGCAAAAGCCGAGCTCGATCCCGAATTGTGGACCTGCGCGTGCGAAACGCGGTAACGAGTTCTGGGGAGCGCACGCGTCTCGCGTGCTGGCGAGCGCGTCCCGCGATCGCGAACTTTCCTTCGAGATCGTCAATTCGCTCGGTGGTGCGGCTGAAAACAAGATTGTTTCGGCGCGACGCCGAAACCAGCACGCGAGACGCGTGCGCTCCCCAGATTACGCGAACGCGCGCGAAGCTATTCGCCGAGTCGTTTGCAGAATTGTGCCCGCGCGTATTCGCGATTGAGCTTGGCGATAAAACTCGCACTGATGCTGGCGGGACACACTGCTTCGCATTCGTAGGTGTTGGTGCAATTACCAAATCCCTGATCATCCATGACCTGCACCATTTTCAATACGCGTCGTTCGCGTTCGGGCGCGCCCTGCGGCAAAAACGAAAGGTGCGAAACTTTCGCAGCCGCAAAAAGCATTGCCGATCCGTTCGGGCACGCTGCTGCGCACGCACCGCAGCCGATGCACGCTGCCGCTTCCATTGCCAGGTCTGCGTCATGTTTGGGAACGAGAATCGAATTCGCTTCCGGCGCAGAACCTGCCCGCGCGGAGATAAATCCGCCGGCTTGCACGATCCGATCGAGTGAACTGCGGTCGACTACCAAATCTTTGACGATCGGAAACGCACCGACGCGAAACGGCTCGACCGTAATCGTCTCGCCGTCGCGAAATTTTCGCATGTAAAGCTCGCACACAGCGCCTGGATGATCGGGCCCGTGAGCTTCGCCATTAACGGTAAGCGAACACGTCCCGCAAATCCCTTCCCGGCAATCAGAGTCGAACGCCACGGGTTCGCCGCCGCTGCGAATGAGATTTTCGTTCAGAATATCGAGCATCTCGAGAAACGAGGTTTCAGGTGAAATGTCGCGGACTTCATAATTGATCAGTTTGCCGCGGGACTTCGCCTCGCGCTGTCGCCAGACTCTCAAACGGAAGTTCATAGTTGAGGGTTGAGAGTTGAGAGCAAGGATTTTCGCAAGCCGCTTAGCATTCGGCTTAATTCTTCGGCATCGGCGTAGATTTTCCGAAACCGGTCTTCACGCAAAAAGTTTTGACGCTGGGCAATGAAGGCTTGTGAGACTACTTCGAAGACCGATCCGGCCGCGATCTCGGCAAACCGCGCAAAATCGGTCTTTGAGGAACGAGAGGAACCCTCCGCGATATTTGAAGAGATCGAAACCGCTGCTCTCCGGAGCTGATTCGTGAGCCCAAAACGCTCTTCCAACGGGAACGATTGCGTTTGTTTGTAAACGAGATCTGCGAAATCGATCGCCTTTTTCCAAACCTCCAACTTTTCAAAATTAAACATGTTTTTGTCTCTCAACTCTTAACAGCCAACTCTCAACTTCATTTGTAGCTGCGCTGCGCTAAATGCACGGTTTCGAAATGCAACTCTTCGCGATGCAATTTCGAAGGCTGACCGTCGCCTTGAAATTCCCACGCGAACACCGCTGCATGGCTCTCGTCGTCGCGG
>JBARMF010000049.1:0-6701 GCA_049802315.1 Candidatus Udaeobacter sp. | reverse complement strand
GCTGCGAATTCTTTCGCGATACCTGCGCCGATTCCTTTCGACGCTCCTGTTACCACTGCAACTTTTCCGTTTAGTTTTCCGTTATTCATTTTGGTCCTTTCTTATGTTGCGATCCTTATTTCCCGTTCAAACCGAACGATGCACTGACTTTTTTTATTGCGCGGACGCGTCCGCGACCAAAAGCGGCGATCCCGCGGTTTCGGGACCACACTCCGAAGCGCTCAGCCCTCGCTGAGTTCGTAAAACTAATAAATCAGTTCCTTCGACGCGTAGCCTCGAACAAGAACCACGTACGACGCTCCGTTTCATCGATCCACACTTCGATGAAACTTGCCGTCGCAACATCACGATGTTCGTCGCAGACGTTGTGCGCCTCGCGCAGACGCGCTGCGAACGTTTTGTTGTCGTCCGCCAGCTCGGCGAGCATGTCCAATGGCTCGACGTAATCGGCATCGTTATCGAGGACTCGCTGAGTACGCGCGATTTCTCCGATCGAATGCAGCGTGAGTCCGCCGATCTTCCGAACGCGTTCCGCGATGACGTCTGTCATGGCGAAGAGTTGCTCGGCGTGTTCATCGAGAAGCAGGTGATAATCGCGGAAGTGATGCCCGCTCATATGCCAGTGAAAATTTTTCGTTTTCAGGTACAGAGCGAACACATCTGCAAGGATGGCGTTCATCGCGCCTGAGATATCCTTCGTCGCTTCGGGCGTGAGGTCGGTCCGCGTTTCGAGTGGCGCGTCGCGTCTGTGAAGAAGTTCTGCTTTTCCAGGATTCGATTTGGACATACTTCTGCCGTCTTTGGAGAGGGTTGCTTTCATTACTTAACATACCAGACATCATCTGCGCGCGATATTGCCACTTTCGCGAGAGTTTGGGTCGCCGAGAACGAGACAATGCCGCATCCCTCCTTCAGGGTAGAGCAGCTTTAGTCGCAGGGCCTCCCTTCGCATGGGAAAAATCCATCCAAACGCAAGTTCGCCGGCGTTTTAATCAGGATACTCGCGCGATTCGGACATCGCGACCCCCCAAGAAAAAAATGAGAAGACGCAGCTTGGGTAACTCAGGATTGGAGGTGGCGCCGCTGGCGTTCGGCGGGAACGTTTTCGGTTGGACGGTGGATGAGCGAACCTCTTTCAGATTGCTCGATGCTTTCGTCGCCGCCGGGTTTAATCTGATCGACACTGCTGACGCTTATTCCAGATTCGCGCCGGGCAATCGTGGTGGGGAATCGGAAACTATCATCGGCAAGTGGCTCAAGCAGGGCGGCAGACGCGACAAAGTCATTATTGCCACAAAAGTTGGGCTGGAGATGGGGCCGCAGATGAAAGGCTTGTCGAAGGCTTATATTCTGCGCGCGGTCGAAGATTCTTTGAGGCGGCTGCAAACGGATTACATCGATCTTTATCAATCGCATCGGGACGATCCAGACACATCGCTTAATGAGACGCTCGAAGCTTACGCTCAATTGATGGAGCAGGGGAAGATGCGCGCCATCGGCGCGTCGAACTACAGCGCCGAACGGCTCTCGTACGCGCTGACACTGAGTAGAAGGCAGGGACTGCCAAGGTATGAATGCCTCCAGATGGAATATAATCTTTACGATCGCTGGGACTATGAGGAAACACTCGAACCGGTATGCATAGAAAACGGTTTGGGAGTCCTTAGCTATTTCTCGCTGGCGAGCGGATTTCTCACAGGCAAATACAGATCTGAAGCCGACGTTGCAAACAAGGCGCGAGGCGATTTCGTGAAAAAATATCTGAACGAACGCGGCTTTAGGATTCTCGACGCGCTGGATCAGGTGGGGAAGCCACTTCATGCAACGCCTGTGCGGGTCGCGCTGGCGTGGCTGATGGCGCGACCAACGGTCACCGCGCCTATCGCCAGCGCCACAAGTCTGGCGCAATTGAAGGAGCTGATACACGCGACCAAGCTCGAATTAGACGAATCGTCAATGGGGCTTCTGAATCGGGCGAGCAATGGGCCAGGGTAACACAGCCATGAGGGCTTTACCGTTATAGCGAGCTTCTTGCTCACGGGTTGCATTTTGGCCTAGCACACGCGAAGCATTTCGGCGATTAAAGGCACAGCGCTTGGTCCTACCGAAAATGAACGAAGACGATCATTCTCCTGCTCGCGTTGTCTTCTTGTTCGACGTAGACAACACGCTTGTTGATAACGACAGAGTGGCAGCGGATCTGCAGCGACACCTCGCCAGCGAAATCGGCGCGGAGGGAGCGCAGGAATATTGGCGGATTTTTGAGCAACTACGGACCGAACTAGGCTATGCGGATTACCTCGGCGCTTTGCAAAGGTACCGGGCCAAACATCCGCGCGCCCCGCATCTGATATGCGTTTCTGAATTTTTCATCAACTATCCATTCGCTGAGCGTCTTTTCCCGGATGCGATCAGCGTAATTGATTACGTCCAGCAATGGGGCCCTGCGATCATTCTCTCGGACGGCGACGTCGTTTTTCAACCGCTCAAAATCAGTCGCTCAGGACTGGCCAATGCCGTCGCCGGGCGTGTGCTGATTTACGTGCACAAGGAGCAGGAGCTCGACAACGTCGAGCAACGGTATCCAGCCGAGCATTACGTGCTGGTAGACGATAAACTTCGTATCCTGGCCGCCGTGAAAAAACTCTGGGGCTCGCGTGTGACTACTATTTTCGTTAGGCAAGGTCACTATGCCGCCGATCCAAAAATCCTCGCCAGCAATCCCGCAGCGGACATCAGCATCGAACGTATCGGGGACCTGCTACGATATCAGTTGCCGGAATTGCTGAGTCCGAAACCGTGAGCGACCGCCGGTAACAAAAACGCGCATATCAAATTTCCTCCTTAGCTTTTTGTTCTGACTTCGCGCAGATGGAGTTCAGTTTGGCGAGCGTCTCCGCGGGCAGGATCAATGCGACAGCTTGGAGATTCTCGCGCAGATGCCGCACCGATGAGGTTCCTGGAATCAGCAGAATGTTTGGTGAACGCTGAAGCAGCCACGCCAACGCGACTTGCATCGGTGTTGCGCCTAACGACTCGGCGGCGTCATCGAGCGCAGCCGATTGCAACGGATTGAATCCACCCAGTGGAAAGAACGGCACGTAAGCGATGCCCTGTCGCGCGAGATCATCGATGAACAAGTCATCGTCTCGCTGAGCAAGGTTGTAGAGATTCTGCACGCACACGATGTCCGTCAGTGGTTGCGCTTGTGCCAACTGGGTTGCCGAAACGTTGCTCAGACCGATGTAGCGAATCAGTCCCTGGCGCTTGAGTTCGACGAGCACAGCCAGCGGTTCCACAATCGATCTCTCCGACGGGCGTTCGAGCCCTCCTACCCGAAGATTGACAACATCGAGGCTTTCAACACCGAGATTTCTCAAGTTGTCATGAACCCCATCGATGAGCTCCTGACGCGAAAGAGCGGGAATCCACGATTTATCCGCACCGCGTCGCGCGCCAACTTTCGTGACAATCACCAATTCTCGCGGGTAAGGATGCAAGGCGCGACGGATGATTTGATTGGTAACGTGCGGTCCGTAGAAATCACTGGTGTCGATATGGTTCACGCCAGCGGCAATGGCCTCGCGCAGCACGGCCACGGCCGCATCCGGATCGCGCGGCGGTCCCCAAACGCCAGGTCCGGCGAGCTGCATCGCGCCGTAACCCACGCGATGCACGGTCGTTGAGGTACCAGGAAGCGTGAAGCTGCCGCCGAGCTTGGTTGCGTCGGACGTTTGGACTTCGTTAGAATTACTCATAGCAGTAACATAATGAATCTCCCTATCCAGCGATGAAGCCGCCATCGACGACGAGCGATGTGCCGGTAGTAAATTTCGCGTTGTCAGAGCAGAGATAGAGAACAGCTGCGGCAATCTCTTCGCTGGTGCCAATTCGCCCGACCGGATGAAGAGACGTGAAGTGATCGCGCATCTCGCCTTCTTTTCCGGCAGAGCGATCGACCATGTCGGTTGCGACACCGGCTGGGGCGACTGCGTTAATACGGATATTTTGTTTGGCGAACTCCAGAGCGAGAGCCTTGGTCAAGCCTTCGACCGCATGCTTGGACGCCGTGTAGATGCTGACTTGGCCGAGGCCGACGTGCCCGAGCGCGCTGGAGGTATTGACGATTGCCCCACCGCCGTTCTTTAGCATGACAGGGATTTCGTGACGCATTGAATTCAGAACGCCCCAAACATTGATGTCGAAGATGCGGCGGTATTCGGCCTCGGTGGCCTGATCCAATGGGCCTCTCCACTCGACGCCGGCGTTATTAAACGCGATATCGAGGCGGCCGAATTTTTCTACCGTAAAATCGACCATCCGCTTCACGTCCGCGTCTTTCGCCACGTCGGCGCGGACGAACGCCGCCTCACCGCCGAGTTTCTTAATTTCAGCGACGACTTGTGCCCCTTCTTTTTCGCGGCGACCGGTCAGAACGACCTTGGCGCCAGCACGAGCGAACTCAATCGCGGTGGTTTTGCCGATACCGGATGTTCCTCCGGTTACGAGCGCAACTTTGCCTGAGAATGTTTTGTTGTTCATGGAATCAGTCTTTCGTTATTTGTTATTTTCGTTACCTCATCGTCCTGCTAAACCGAGCGATTGAAGCGTCGCTGTCGTAACCGTTCCTGTCACGCTAAGGTTATTGTCCTCTTGATAGCGGGCGATAGCAGCCTCGGTCTGATCACCGAGAACTCCGTCGACTGCGCCGCCGTAGTATCCAAACTTTGCCAGCTGCGACTGGACTGAGCTGACAACGGCGTTGCCACCTTGAGTTGGGGAAGCGTAGCCAGTGTAGTAGCTATACGGTTCCTGGGTGTAAGAGTCAGAGCTGTCGTACGGATTGTCATTGTAGCCGTAGGGATCGCCATAGGAATCCGAGGGATAGGAACTGTAAGCGTCGTAAGGGTAGTAATCCCACGGGTAGAGTCCCCACCAGAAGCCGTCGGTAAAAACAAACACGTGGCCGTGATCAAAGTGCGCGTGATGCCTGTCCCAATCACGGTGCCAGTTGCCATCATGGCGCGCAAACACGCGGTGATTGGCCATCGCTCTCTGGACCGACGAATGCGCGTTCGAGGTCCTCATGTTTTGCCTTATTGGTGATGCCGAGCGATTCTGCTGGCCAGCAACGGTTGTGTTCCTGCCGGCATACGATCTTGTCGATTGGTTTTCCCTTCCGCTGAATTGGTATGTCCGAGTAGCAGACGTGCCGGCGCCTCCGTTGTAGTATCGGAACGCACCGGTTGGTCCGCCGAGACTTCCACCGGCAAAATTAGTGCCCCCATACCTATACGGGGGTGCGCGAAACCCGTTTCCGCGAAAGCCGCCAACACGGGGAGTGCCAAAGCCAACGCCGCCACCGCGGCTCACGGCTCCCCCTCCAACGGGTTGGACAGCCAAAGCGCCGCTTCGAAAACCGCCAGCACCAACGCCGCCGCCACGGAAACCACCACCGAAACCTCCTCCGTGGAAACCCCCGCCACCACCGCCACCGGCCCATGCCGGCTGACTAAGCGCAACGACAGCAGTGCTTCTTAAGCTAAGTAAAATTGTTGTTTTCATGCCTAAACATCCTAATTGGCAGCGCTTATTGCCATTGCGCATCCGTAGGACTTTATGGTGCTACCTAAGGGTTGCTCCGTGGTCTCCCCTTAGAGAGTAACGTGAGACGCTACGCGCACGGGAAGATGTTGTTCAATCGCGTTGATCAACTCAGGAATGCTCACGGGCTTTGCAGGAAATGGATGCCCTTGAATATTGAGACCACTCCTTTCCTCGGCGCGGGTCACAAGCGCTGTAAGAAATACGATTGGTGTGTTGTGCAATTCAGGATCGTTCTCGATTTGCGCTGCTACTTCGCCTCCGTCCGTTTCTGGCATCACAACATCAAGCAAGATTAGATCTGGCCGAAAATTCCGAGCGTTGTGATGAGCCCTGGTAGCGTCGTTTTCTTCGAGTACGAGATAGTGACCAGTCCTTTCGAGAAGAACTTTCACTAGGTGCGTTGTGTTAGAATCGTTATCGACAATCAGGATGCGCCTTCTTTCTTTCACTGCCGAACCGCCGATTGAACGTGGCCAGGAAAAAACAGCGTTGGTTCGCCGTGGAAGAAAGTCTGCTTCGATTACTTTGTTCATACCCTCTCGATCACGTCCTGGCTGGATTGCCTAGGTCGTCAACCATGTGACGAACCAGGCACCGAGGAGTCCGGCCATTACTCCAATCAACGGGCTGGAAATCGCGAACCAGAGTGAAATCGCCTCCCGTAAGGGCAGGGGATCGCGCCGCCATGACGCACGCCTTATTGTAAACGCACTCATAATCTTTTTTGGTAGTTAATCAGGCGACCGATCGATTCCATTTCGCCGAGGAGAGTCCAAGCAACTCAGCAAGGCGCGATTCATAAGATTCGCACGTCGGACAATCACCATTGGACTTAACCCATTCTGGATGTTCGACCCGCAGGGCGTCGTGTATCTGTCGTTGAAGTTGAACGTAAGAGCGGACCTCATCCGGACCGCTCGGAAGAGTCTTAGTTTTCACATTCGGAAGGTTCGGCATAAGTCCAAGCCCCGCAATTTCGCGTACGCAGGATTTTCCACTGCCACTTCGGGGTTTACTCGTAATCTCTCTTTCGAGGGAGCGAATTAGTCCGAGGCAGACCGATCTCGCCCTGAAAAGCGCGTACACGACAATCC
>JBARMF010000048.1:0-6332 GCA_049802315.1 Candidatus Udaeobacter sp. | reverse complement strand
TCTTTAAGGTTTAAACGAGGTTCACGCGATCGAACCTTACCGCGATTCGAGCGTGCCGAATCGCGGTGTTTTGAACCTTACTTCCAACAGACTATCTGGTTTCCACTCTTCACGCAGCCTTTCGCTGCGATCGTATCTGTCCGTTGTGCGTAATTCTCAGATCGCACTGGCCCCGAAGTTGTTCCCATATCTCTTCGGGAAATTCAAGGAATCAACGCCGGCTGTCTGCGAGTTTGATTCGTTGGAGAACTACGAGATGCACTACACGCGTCTCGCCCAACTGCTGGGTGGTGGCAAAAGTGTGGCACCGCCGGGTGAGGTAGAATTTCTGCGTTCAATCCAAAACCGCGGGACGCATCCAGGAACAATTGATTTGCCGGAGTTTCTTTTTTTGACCGCCTTCGCGAGTATCATCGCTCCACAGCGGGCGATCGAGATTGGGACCTTGGCTGGTTTTTCGGCGGCAGTGATCGCGGCCGCCATTCATCGTAGACACGCCGGCAAAAAGATAAGCTTTGTCGATACGATTGACCGGAAGACGCGTAGCGTTATAGACCCAAGTAAGCCGGTCGGTTTTCAAATACCTGAAATCATTCCGCATTTGCCCAATGCAGTTCGCATACACGCCCCGGCAGATTCGGCCAGGATTCGCGAACTCGCCCGGCACGACGAACTCGAGTTCGTTTTCATTGACGGAGACCATCAGCATCCTCGGCCACTTCTTGATCTGTTACGTTTCGCGCCATATATGCGCTCCGACGGCTGGATTTTGCTCCACGACATTACACTTGGCAGTATGGGAGTAGCCGCGGAAAACCGCGGGGAGACCCTCCCATACCGACCGTCATTTGGCGCGGAGTGGCTGTTTGCAGCGTGGCCTTTTCGCAAGATCAGCAATGCAAATATTGGCGCCATCCAGATGCCGGGCAAAAAACCCGCTATCATTCCAATGGCGTTACGATTGATGAAGCTTCCGTTTGAAATGAGCGTCTCCAGTCATCCGAAGATTCAACGTGCGTTAGACGAGAGTATCGTGGAGCTACTCACTGAAGCTCCCAATGGAAAGTCCAAAATCAGACAGAAAAGGTACTTGTTTGGTGTCTAGACAATCTGAGTAACGTCAGTTTCATCTGGCGACGCCTGGCGTGGCATTTCATGGATTGGCAATGGTAGCCCCAAAGGTTTGGCCCGATATAGCAGCTGTTGTCGACATTAGCGCCTGCAACGTTCGCGCCGATACAGATGACGTTACTGGCGGTAGTAACAGCGCTACCGGCGGAAAAACTCAGCGCCAAGTCATTGCTGCCGAAGGTGCTGTTAACGAGCGCTTGATCACCGTCGGCCGTGTTATTGTTGCCACTGGTGTTCGAAGCGAACGCCGACACGCCGTTAGTCGTATTGAAGCTGCAATTAATATTGTTGAAAAGAGCTACACCACCAGTGGCTGTGTTGGCCTCGTCGGGGGTAGAGTTATACAACGCGAACGCTCCATTAGCCGTGTTGCCATCGCCGTTGTACGCATGGACAAAGAGCGCTCCGGGGCCAGTGGCCGTGTTGAAGCTGGCCTCCACATTGAGCCCAAGTGACTAGTAACTAACTGCATTGTTGTCCGTACCCCATTACCTGGCGTGAGCAACTGCAGGGCGTTTTCCCCTACCGCTATGTTACATACTGGATAGCCTCCGTCTGGCGGCGGGAGGACTGCTTGCGTCGTCTGCGAAAGCGAAAAATAGCTGACCAACGGAATCAATAGCAAAGGTAGAGTATTTGTTTTCATTTGTCGGATTTCGCGTCGTTTGCTCTCCACACGGCAATGACAAAGTGATATAAACGCCTCCATGCATCGGATTACAACGTTTGCGGTTGGGTCGGTGCCGTAATTGTGCTAGTGGCGACTGTGAACTGCTGCTCGCGTGCGAACGGGCCGGAAAGCGCGGAGGTGCATTACGATGAATAGTCGCGCATGGATCCTTGGTTTGATTGTGGGTATCCTTGCCACTGTTACCATGGACGTCGTGGCCATGATCGCTCTTCGGCTCGGCGTCGCGGGTCGGGGGCCGCGCCGAACCGGTCCTGATTTAATCGGCCGCTGGATTGGCTACCTGTTACAGGGCAAGTTCGGGCACACGGACATCCTTCAGACGCCGCCCTTTCGAGGAGAACTACTTTTGGGATTAGCCGCGCACTATTTGATCGGGATCGCGCTGACTCTTTTGTACATTGGCCTATTGGTTGTTGCACACGCGAGGCCGACGGCTCTCGGTGCCGTCCTTTACGGAACGGCCACCACGATCCTGCCGTGGTTTCTCATGTTCCCATCACAGGGGATGGGCTGGTTGGGATTGGATGCGCCGGGTGACACTCATTTGGCTCGCGCCAGCTTGTTCAATCACATCGTGTTTGGCTTGGGTATAGCCCTGTGGATGACAGTGCTCAGGCCAATCTGAAATGAACGCGAGCAATCTTGCCACACCTATCTGCCGTGGCTTATCTCTTTCTCGTTAGACCTCATGAAGCGCCCTCCGATACAACATGGATTAAATGTGCCCCGTGCCACGCCATTGTTGGATCGTCGCCGCGGTTTGTATTGCGGTCTGCCTTTTCGCTGGCCTGATCATGCGTGCTGGATCTTCTGGCGTGTGGGAAATCTTGTGGATGGCTGCGCCTTTTTTGAGTGTCGTTGGCATCATCGTCGGACCGCCGCTTTGCGGCGTGTGGTTCAGACGTCGCAAAAAACGAAGCGTCGGCGGAAGCCGTGAGGCCTAACCAATCAATAAAGCCAGCCGCGGCCTCTTAGAACAGCCTTATCGTCGTGGCGGCAGCTTATGCCTCCATATGAGAGGAGGACTTATTCATCGATTTTTTCACGCATCGGTCGATGGCGAAAGCCGTTGATGCCTCCGAGGAAACCTTCGTTGCGCCCAATCTGTTGCCTGTGTAGCGTGTCAGGGTCTTTACGGCGGCGTCGGCCGCGGCCTTGGAGTTGGGCTAGGTCTTGGCGTCGGACGAGGTCTTGGTGAAGGAGTGGGCCTTGGCGTGGCGGTGGCTGTTGGTGTTGGAGTAGACGTTGGAGTGGGAGTTACACTTGGGGTTGGTGTTGGACCTCCTCCAGTCACATCCAGGAACGCCGCACTGATCGGCCCCCAGGTCTGGAAGCCCTGGAAGTCCCTCACGCCGCGTCCCTGCACGAAGATAACGTGGCGGCCTCCCGAGAGGCTGGCAGTGTTAATGGTTGCGTCGACGGCCACGGTAGGCGAATCGAACGAGCCGTTCATTGGGATGGCCGTGCCGCCAGCCCAGGGAGGCGTGTCAATGTAATATTCTGCTGCGCCCACGTTCTGGCTGAATGCGTTGTTTGACCAGGCGAAGGTAATGCTGGCGGTTAGCTGTGATGGCACGCCTTGCGGCACTGATGCCGGGTTGGTGACAACGGTGTTGGCATCTGGTCCGTGCGAAGTCAGATAAGGCGTGCGCGCTATCTTCGCCAGGTAAAGAAGCATCCCCCGATTCTCAGGCCAGAGACCCTGCGACGAGCCGCAACCTGGATTATCTATGCACGAGTAGGAGACGAGGAAGTCGTCGCCGCCCAACTCGGTGGAGTAGGCTGCCATGCCCAGTTCACCGTATGCCCAGTCAATTGAGCCTCCATCTACCGGATACAATTCTTCGATGATCGAGCCATAGGGGTAACCGTTCCCGCCCGCGTTCGGCGCGGCCATGTGCGCGGCGATGTTGTTCGTCTCAGCGAAGTTAGGCATCTGCGTGCTAGTCCAGCCCCACGTAAAGAGGTTGACTCGCGCATTTGTGTGGATGTTTTGGTAAACGCCTGTGGCAGTGAGAGGCGCCGGGTCGGTGTCGCCGGGGCCGCGCTGGTCAGGCACGAGGGTACGAATCATGTTGACGATAGCCATATCCTCTGGGTCCGATCCCGGCGACACTCCTCGATAGGTCTGGTCGCACACAAAATCGCTCGAGCCGCCGCAGCAGCCCCAGTTGAAGGGGAAGTTGCGGTTGTTGTCTACGCCGAAGTGGTCAAATGCTGTGGGAGGCCAGGAGCACCCGTCGCCTCCGACGTTGTCGCCGTTCTTGCGGTAGTAGTACGGGCTGTTGCCGCCTCCTCCTGCCTCGACGATGTGGTGACCATCAGGATTAACGTCAGGCATAAGCCAGATGTCGTGATAGTCCACGAGCCAGTGAACATCGGCGTCGGTATCGTAGTTATTGAGAAGGTAGTCAATCATGCGCATGACGACTTCTGGCGTAGCGATTTCGCGGGCGTGTATATCGCCGTCCGCCCAGAAGACCGGTTTGGGGCCTGGTATGTTGCGGTTCGTGATGTGTAGCACAAACAGGTCGTAGCCGTTCCAGGGACTGGGTAGGACGCACGAGCCTGGGTTGGCCTTGCACCAGGAATCGCCGATGTCGATTTTCTCAACCAGATCGGGGAACTGTGCCACCTTCTGGTCGAGGAAGGCGTATATTTCTTCCACCGATTTGTAGCCGCCGTAGAAGGTTTCGCGCAGGATTTGAGGGTCGCTGAGTTTGCGACTGCTGTTCTCGTCTATCTCAACACGGAGGCCGCGCGCCATCAGGCTATAGTAGAGGTTGCGATCGTTGATTACGGTGAGATAGCCTCCTGTTGTGAGCGCTTCTGCGGCGTTGAGTTCCTGGGCTAGCCGGTCGCGCTCGGCGCGGTCGCGGAAGTAAACGCGCATCACCAGTGTGCCGTACTTCTCGGCTATTGGATTCTTGCCGCTTCCCTGATTGTTTGAAGCGTCAGGATTCTCCGCAAAGGCGTAGCCGCCCGAGTAAAGGGAAAAAGCAACCAGCGCCACGAGGACGCAGATCGCGCAAAAGGCAAGACTGATAACGACGCGAGGAGTGAAGAAAGCAGATTTAGAGGCGAGCTGTTTTTTCATGATTAATCTCTGGGTTGGATTTCGGCTGAAATTGAAACACTATTGAAACGCCACCCGTATTGTTAGACCTCTCGGCTATCAATCCTTCCAGCCTTAGGAAGAACCACCGTTATCAAATCTCAGGGGACAATTGCAAGCCTTTTCGGAAAGGCGCCCAGTCAATGCGATTTTCTTAGCCCAAAAACGGCCTTGCGGTCATGTAGCCTTTTAGCGGACACTTTCTTGTATGGAAACGGAAATAGATGACAAAATGCCGTCTAATTCTTTTTACATGTTGTGGGCTTCAACATGCGCTATCGCAGCGAGCGTAGTTCTGCTCGCATCATGCTCGATATTCCAACCTGTTATTGACGTCGTCCCTGTTGGCAGTCTGCAACATGGTGTTGTTTTTTACCTTGGCGACATATTTCGTCAGCACCAACAGTTTACCGTAACGGCCGTGACGGTGTGCGAGGAGCAATCAAATGGCTCAACACGCGTGGTATGGAGCGCCGAAGGAGCACAGCCCCTCCGCTACCTCACCTACGGCGCGAGATATGCTGATCTGAAAGAAAGTCAGCAACCGCTGCGCCTGAGGCGCGGAAAGAGATATGAGGTTTTGGTGTACACCAGCACAGGCGCTAAGAGTCTGGATCTTTTTGCATTCCGAATCGATGAGAATGGGAACGTTAGACAAGTACCCTGGTTGAGAATCTAACAAATCAATGAAGCCAACGGCCTCATTGCGAAACAAGTTCAGCATGTTTGCCACGACACCCTCGACTTCGTCTCGGCTCCTGGCTTCCCTGGTGCCATGCGTGTCTTCGCGCTCACGCACTCCCGCCGTATTGTTGTTCAACGATAGCCGTGGCTTTTCTCGTTAGATGGTTAAGCGTGTCTCATTGCGGAGAGTTATAGCTGTAGCCAGCGTCCTTGGCGTTCTTGTTCCGATCGCCCTGCTAGTTTGCACGCTGTTGCTCGGGCGTCTCTTCGGCAGCACCTTTGAGCTGTTACTTTACCCCGGGTCCATTTTTCTGTTCGATGCGTCGCGTCATTCTTCGCCCTACGGGCTGATGATTTTCGCGTTGAGTCTCATGGCCACCGTCGCGCTATATGCATTCGCTGCGATAATGTTGTTCGGTATCTTCCGCGGCATAGTGGGGGCCTGGTGTTTTGTGCGGCGACGTTGAACCATCTAACCCATCGATGAAGCCGACGGCCCCTTATGGAGTGAACGTGAACAACCTTGCCACCGACCCCGCCCGTGGCTTAACTCTGTCTTGATTTATTTTATTAAACCGGGCCTGTAGCTCAGCGGTTAGAGCAGGGGACTCATAATTCAAGAATGAGTTTTTGCGTGCAGTTTCACCCGCTTGCGTAGCGTTGCGGACGCTAGGTGTATTAATGAGGCGGCGTTTGCGGAACGTAGCAGGG
>JBARMF010000047.1:0-1526 GCA_049802315.1 Candidatus Udaeobacter sp. | reverse complement strand
GATGTAACGGCACCGGCACGATGACGTCGAACTGGCAATCGCGCAGCCGTTCATCATCGAGCGCAGCACGAAGCCAGCGCGCTATAAGATGACGCAGGTGGATCTGACGGTTGTATTTGAATTCGTGAATGATGTCGCGAACGATACCGCGGCCGCGGCATGCGGCGACCGCTGCGGCGAAGTGAATCGTGCGATGGGCACAATTCGCGCAGCTAAACGCAGTGTTGATGGAGCCTTCGAAGGGCTCTGAACACGTCTGGCAAAACGGCGGCAAAATTCGGACGATCTTTCCTTCACAACCATCACACAGATATTCGCCCGCTCGGGCATTTCTCCCGCAGATCGTGCACGTTGCCGGATAGAGCAGCGATACGGCTGCCTGGAACAATTCAGATTTTTGAAGCGCAATCATGTTTTAACCATAGCCGCATGACTATCCATGTTACTGCAGCCAGCCCCAAGGGTATGATTCCAACGAGCAGATTCTTGCCTAGCCAGGGCAACGCAACCATTTGCCCACGCGCGAGCCAACTAAACGTACCGCTGGCAAAGATCCACCCGGCATGGAGGCCGATCGGCAGCCACAACGAACGAGTAAGCACGCGCGCATCAGCAAGAATACAGCCGATCAGAAATAACGTGGCAAACGCCGCCAGCACCATCATCGGATCACCGAATCCGGCGAAGGCGTCGCCAATAGACTGGAAGCCTGAAGTCCATGTCACGATTGCAGATTCGCGTTCCGATCCCTTCAAAAAATGCACTGCGGCGAAAAGTCCGGAGACGGCTACGACCGATAGCAACTTCCGACCAGTGCGGAGTAAAACGCCGAGGACGATTCCGCGGAAGAACGTTTCTTCGATGAAGGGAACGCTGATCGCTGCAAGAAGCACCTTGCCAAAGCGCGGCCAGACAAAGACGTGGCGAAATGAGTAAACGTGCAATTCAATCAGCAGAGCAGCGCAAAAGAGCAGGGGAATGACCGAGAGCAGGATTCCGTAACCAACATCGCGTGCCCAATGCGGATTGGGCGCAAGACCCAGGTCGCCCACGCCTCGCACGTTGCTGAGGCGCAGAAGCGGCCAAAGCAAGAGCACGGCGGCGATCAAAATGGCGCGGTGAAAGAACGTGTCGAAATCGTATTTCACCAGAAACGTGAACACGCCGTGCGCGGCAAGCGTCTGCGCCGACCAGAAAAGAATTGGAGCGAGGAGTGCTCCGCCGACGACGATCGCGATAAAATAGGCTGCTAATCTGGCCGCGTCTTTCAAGCCTGCTAATGTAAGGTGTTAGCGCGATGCGGAGTCAACACATATGGACCGAGCGGGACGAACATGGTAGCAAGCGCGAAGTGCGCGCCACGAGGTTCGGTGGCAAGTGGCGACTCCAGGCGAAAACCGCAGGCGACCTCGACTGGACTTATTATGAGCGTCCATTGCTGGACGATTTATTGGCTTTAAAGGATATCCTGGAACGGAAATATCAGCGTCGGCGTGCTCCGAGTGAAGACGTGGCGTCTGTGAAAA
>JBARMF010000046.1:0-2718 GCA_049802315.1 Candidatus Udaeobacter sp. | reverse complement strand
CGGCTCCGGATATCACGGACCGCTATTGGTCAGTTGAAGTGGCTGACTGCTATACGAACAACCTCTTCTATATTGGTACGCGCGCGACCGGTGGGCAGGGCGGTAACCACGCCTTCGTCGGTCCTGACTGGAAAGGGAAACTTCCCGATGGCGTGATCGAACACCGCGTCCCTTCCAATGGCATCATATTCGCCATTCGCATCGGCGTGCTCGCGAGTGATCCGGCCGACGTAAAGGCCGTGAACGCGCTTCAGGAAAAGTTTGCGCTGACGTCACTGAGCAATTGGGGCGACCCGAAGAAATTCGGCAAGGCCGCTGTTCCCAAACTCGCTCAGCGTCCTCACTACGAGGGCGACCTCGCGTTTTATCAAACGCTGGCGGACCTGCTCGCAGAAGATCCGCCGACGAGGGAGCATGAGGCTGCGATCGTGCTGCTGCGTCGCGGTCGGATCGTCGTCGGCCAACCTTTCGATCTCGAAAAGGTGAGCCAACCGATGCACCAGAGCCTGGCCCGGGCGGCGAAGGACGGCCCGCAGATCATGAAGTGGAAGGTCAAGTTTCGCGGCACTCCGTATCCGACGCGCTGGAACAATCTGCGTCCGGGCAGCTATGGTGTGGATTATTTCGACCGCGCGGCCGGCGCGCTCGAAGGTTTGTTTGTCCACGACCGCGAAGAAGCGGAATACTTCAGTACTTACGAGGACGGTGACGCCAGGCTTCTTGACGGCGCGAATCGCTACGTCTTGCATTTCGACAAAGACGAAATCCCACCGACGCTCAAGAACGGCTTCTGGTCGATCACGATGTACGGTGCGGGTTTTCAGTTAGTAAAGAATCCGATCAATCGCTTCTCCATCGGCGATCGCACCAGGGGATTGGTTCGCAATGCCGACGGCTCCCTCGATATCTATATCCAAAACGCCGCGCCAAGCGGACACGAGAGTAACTGGCTCCCATGTCCACCGAGCGGGCTGTTCCGGCTCAATTACCGGATCTACTTACCAGATGAACCGGCAAGGAATCCGGCGACTCTGGGCAAATACCTCCCGCCGATCCGGAAGATTGGTTAGAGAAAGCCGTGTAACCGACTCTCGAGAAGGCAAACTGAACTGAAACAACAACCGGTCATGAAAACAACACTCGCTATCTACTCGTTAGGTGGTGCGCTGGCTGTTATCGCAGATGCACAAGCTCAATCACCTGCGCCATTATCGGGCGGCGCGATTCCTGTCACCGTTGATAACTTCATCCGGGCCGAGACGGATAGAACCTTTGCCGCCAACGTAAAACAGGGAGCCTTCGGTAAATTCGAGCACCTCCGCGAACTGGCTGCGATTGACGACCAACGCGTCCAACGGCAAAACCGCGACACGCTTTATTCGGTTGGCGTCTTCGATCTTGATGCCGGCCCGGTTTACGGTCTCATTACCCGACGCAGGTAAGCGCTTCATGACTGTGATGGTGATCGATGAGAATCACGGTGCGTCTCTATCGTCCACGGAAAGAAATCCTCGATGGCACTTGGAAGTTTCCGGAAGCGCAGCCGCAATAGGCAGACAGTTGGGCGTTTTGCCGTCGCAGCCGCCGAATTGAATGGTAACCGAGAAAGCATTCATAAAGAATTTATGAGGCGCCATGAAGCTTCCACCAGAAATTGACTTTCACCCAGACATTGGCCTGCTGATCTATCGCCCGCGCGGTTTGATCGATGAGGTCGCTATTAACAACGTCGTCAGTGTTATCGAAGATCTCGAAGCCGAAACACAGAAACCTTTCAATCGATTTTCCGATGCAACGGGGACCCATGAGATTGAGCTCAACTTCAGATACGTTATTCAAGTCTCTCTTCACCGACGTCTTACCCACAAAGGTCGTGCGTCGGTGAAATCAGCCATTCTCGCTACCGATTCCACTCTTGTTCATTACGCCCGATTGCTTGCCTTACTGACTCAAGGTTCTTCGATCAAAGTGCAGGTGTTCCAAGACCGCGAAGCAGCCGCGCAATGGCTCGGTGTCCCGCTCGAACTGCTGGCGGCGAAGCCACGCGTCGCGAACCACTCTGGGTGAGCAATGGAATGAACAACATGAATCTTCCGCCAGAAGTCGAGTTTCACGAAGATATTCGGCTGCTCATTTGCAGGCCGCACGGTTTATTGAACAGGGAGGCTGTTAACGAAATCATAACTGTCATCGGAGAACTCGAAACCGCTGGATCCACAAGCTTGAAATTCTGACAGTGCGCATGAATACGTTTGATTTTTCAGGGAAGGTCGCGCTTGTCACGGGCGGGAGTCGTGGGATCGGTCGCGCGACCGCGGTACTGTTTGCGCAGAGCGGCGCGAAGGTTGTGATCGGCGATGTTGATCCTGCGGGAGAGGAAACAGTCGAGACGATCAAACGCGAGGGCGGTGAAGCGACTTTTGTGAGGACCGATGTTAGCGACGAGGCCGATGTGAAAAATCTGATTGCGACAGCAGTCAAGACTTACGGCGGATTGCATTGTGCATTCAACAACGCTGGTGTTCTGCCTCCGACGGGCATGCTCGTTGAGATGGACGAGTCGACGTTCGACAAGACTTTGGCTGTCGATCTGAAAGGAGTGTTTCTGTGCATGAAGCACGAGATCGCGCACATGCTGCAAAGCGGCGGCGGTGCAATTGTGAATACTGCGTCAATCGCCGGCCTGATCGCCGAGCCGGGAATCAGCGCTTATATCGC
>JBARMF010000045.1:0-10470 GCA_049802315.1 Candidatus Udaeobacter sp. | reverse complement strand
ACACGGACATGTGCCCGTTCCGCGCCATCCGACGTGATGCGCTCGCAAAACTTGATATGCGCGAGGAAACTTACGGCTGGAACTTGGAGATGCAGATGAAAGCCGCGCGAGCCGGTCTGCGCATCCTAGAAATCCCGGTGAATCATCGCCGCCGGACGGGTGGCGAATCGAAAGTTTCAGGCACGTTCCGTGGCACGTTTGTGGCCGGTACTCGCATCATTGCGACGCTCGTGCGGGTCGCGGTGACTCCCAAGGAGTGACGGCTTCACAGCCGTCATTTTCCCTCGACGGCTTGGAAGCCGTCGTTCCTTGGTGTAGCGTCGCCGATGGGTTCAATGCTCGATTTGGAAAGGTTCCGCGCCACGCCGCTTACAGGCGAGCCGTTCGAATTCTTGATTGTTCCGGAATTTGTGAAGACCGATGCGCGCTCGGCGATACACAACGATTATCCCGAAGTAGAGCGACCCGGCAGCTTTCCTCTGCGTGAGGTTACTTACGGCTCTGCATTTGCAAAGCTGGTCGAGGAAATGCGCAGCGACGAGTTTCGTAACGCGTTTGAGGAAAAGTTCGGAATCGATCTGACGAACCGGCCCGACATGATCACGGTGCGCGGCCGTTGCAGCGAAAAAGACGGCAAAATTCACACTGACTCGGAGACGAAAATCATCACGATCCTGATTTATATGAATGCCGGATGGGAGTCTGCTGGCGGCCGGCTTCGGTTGCTCCGGTCCGGAAACAATCTCGACGACATGATTCTCGAAGTCCCCCCGACTGAAGGAACGCTGCTCGCGTTTCGTCGCAGCAGTAATTCGTGGCATGGCCACAAACCATTCTCAGGTCCGCGTCGCGTGATTCAGTTTAACTGGGTCACCAGCGACGCCGTGGTGCGGCGCGAGCAAAACCGCCATCGCTTGTCGGCGTTGATGAAAAAAATCCGACGGGCGTTATCGGGCGAGAAAAAGGCGGCATAAAAGTTTTCGTAAACATTTTAGCTGCCGACCCGTGGCCAATCGAACTGGTAGGGCGGGCAGTCCTCTGCCCGCCGCTCGGGTTTAGAAATCGGCGCGCACGGAGTGACGCGCCCTACCTATTGACGCCCCCCAGGGCGTGGTTACAGCGACAAAGACTGTCAGACGTTTCGAAATGCACTCCTCCTTGTGATAGTTTCGCGAATTGAATCGCCTCACCGAAACCGTAAAGATTAAGCACGAGCCGCGCTCGGATCTTCAATCCGCCGAGTTCTCGCGAATTTTGCTGATCAAACCGTCGGCGCTTGGCGACGTTGTGCATACGATCCCGGTGCTGGTGAAGCTGCGTGCGCGTTACCCGCGTGCGCGAATTGACTGGCTGATCACACCGGAGAACGCGGAGGTAGTTCGTCATCATCCCGCGCTCTCGAATGTAGTTCTCTTTGCGCGGCGCGATTTCTTGAAGCCTGGCCAGAAGTGGCGCGCCATGCGCGGCTTCTTCGCCCTGCTCAAACAAATCCGGCGCGCAAAATACGATCTGGTGGTCGACATGCATGGCCAGGTGCGTTCGGCGTTGTTCGCGCTTGTCAGCGGCGCGCGAGTGCGCATCGGATTTGATCGGCCGATCGAATTCTCGCGCACAATTTCTGCCGAGCACGATCTCAAGAACGTCCCAAACCGCGGCTGGCGCGGCGCGCGTGAAGGTTCCTGGATCGCGTACACTCACCGCATTCCCATTCCGACGCTCGATGTTCACGCGATAGATCGTTACCTTTGGGTCGGATCGTTGCTTGGTTTCGACGATGAACCGCCGGACCTGGCAATCCACCTCTCACCAGAAACAATCCACAACGTCGATCGATTGCTCGATGAGCCCGGTGTGCCTGCTGGCAAACCGCTTGTTGTTCTTGTGCCCGGGACGATTTGGGAAACAAAGCACTGGACCATCGAAGGATTTGCAGGCGTGGCGCGCCAGTTTCTTCGCGAAGGATTTGCTGTTGCTCTCGCAGGTACGAAACGCGATGAGGCGCGCTGCCAGCAAATCGCAACCGCCGCGCCGGGGACGATCAATCTTTGCGGTAAAACTACTCCAGCAGATCTGGCAGGGTTGATCCAACGCGCCGAAGTAGCGGTGACGAACGACTCGGGGTCGATGCACGTGGCTGCATCTCTTGGTAAACCAATGGTGAGCGTATTTGGCCCGACGAATCCGGTTCACATCGGCCCGTACCAAAGGCCGGAATCGGTTGTGCGAGTGGACCTGCCGTGTTCGCCCTGCAATTACCGTCGGCTGAGCCAATGCCCTTTTGATCACGCTTGCATGAAGCAAGTCACGTCCGAGATGGTCGTGGAGCGTGCACGGAAGATTCTTGCGAGTGCGAGTGCGGCCGCTGAGAAGTAGAGCGACTGCGTTTCCTCGCTAGACTTAAAACCATCTCGCGTAACGAGTTCAGGACGCGAATGCCGAATCCAAAGCGCCGGAGTACCGACGCACTCCAAAACGCAAGCGCGAATTGAGCTGGGAAATTGCGGCCACGTTTTGGAGTGCGGCGCTGTTGTGCCGCTTTCGTTCCGAACCGAAGCTCTTCGCCTGAAGCGCGTGTAATTTGATTTCCTTGCGACGTTTAGCTCGTAATATCATCTATTGTGACGCGGACAAAAGCGATCTCTGCCGGGTTGCTCGCCGGATTCGTGGCCGCAGTCGTGCTGACGACCGCAATGTTATTGCTCGCGACACTCGGCGTTGCCACACCGCTCGTTATCATCGGCGATCGCCTGTCCGTCTTCATTCCCCCGGGGCCGTTTCTTTCGCTGATGGGCAAGGTCGGCGGCTACAATCATCTCAAGCAACTTGGCGTTGGATCGACAATTGCCGGTCAACTTGTGGTCGGTGCGATCGGTGGAGCGATTTTTGGGTGGTTCGCGCGGCGCAAACCGGCGCGCATCCCGGCGATTTGCACGATGTCGATCTTCGTGTTGCTGCCGGTCATCGTTTTTGCGATCGCACTGTGGCCGGTGTTGGGCACAAGCTACATCGGTCTGCCGATTCAGGTCGCGCGACTGGTTACGCTGATCGGCTTCGCATTGTGCGTCCTTTTGTTCGAGCGAACATTGGTCGCTAGCTTCCAATTTCTAATGGTAGGGACGGCCCGCTGGGCCGTCCGGACATCGCAGCGCGATGTCCCTACCAACGAGTTTACTCCATCCATCGGACGTCGTGCATTCGTACTGAGCACTATTGGTCTCGCAGCGGCTGGTGGCGGAGCTGCGCTGGCGCGCAAATTGTATCGCGCGGCTACGTTCAGCTATGACGGCACCCAGTACAAAGGCAGCATAGTCCAGCCGATTACGCCTAACGACTTGTTCTACTGTGTCACCAAGAACGTCGTCGATCCCAAGGTGAACATCGATGTATGGCATCTGGAAATTGGCGGACTCGTGCAAAACGCGGCGACCTGGCGATTCCAGGATATTTTAGGATTCAAACCGACCACTCAGGAGACAACGCTCATGTGCATCAGCAACGGTTTGGACGCAGGCCTTATCAGTAATGCTGTATGGAAAGGTCTTCCGCTGCGTGATTTGCTCGACCAAGCCGGCGTGCTTTCCGACGCCGCGCGGGTGCGCCTGCAAGGCGTCGACAATTACACCGACACAATCCCGTTGGAGAAGGCGATGGAACCAACAACGTTGCTCGCTTACGAGATGAACGGCGTGCCGCTGCCGGACCGCCATGGATATCCCTTGCGCGTGATCGTCCCGGGCTACTTCGGCGAGAAAAACGTGAAATGGGTCACGAGAATTGAAGTGACCGACGCAAACGCGAAAGGATTTTATGAGGCGCAAGGATGGGGACCCGATTTCGTAGTGCCCATACGGTCGAGAATCGATGTGCCGGATGATTGGGAGTTTGTGTCGTTAGGCAAACTAACTGCTCCAATCGAAGTGAAAGGCATCGCCTTCGGCGGCGATCGCGGGATCTCCCGCGTCGAAGTCAGTTTCGATGATGGTCAGACCTGGAGCGACGCCGAGATTTATTACGCGGGCGGCAATCTGGCGTGGTCACTCTGGAAGGCGCACTGGACCCCCGCGGCCGCGGGTGATTACGGTCTGGTCGTTCGTGCCACCGATGGCGAAGGCGACGTCCAGAAATGGGAAGAAGATCGCGGCCCATTCTCCGGCACGAGTGGGCTGCACAGGATCAACGTGCGCGTGACGGCGTGAGGGTCATGCCGAGCGAAGTCGAGACATCCCGTGGCATTGTTGTTAGATAACGCTGCGGGATTCCTCGCCTCCGCTCGGAATGACAGTCGTGGGAGCCTTCAAAAGTTGCGTTGTGTGCTAAATTTTAACGATGGAGAAGGTGATCATCGTTGGGAGCGGTTGCGCAGGACTGACAGCGGCTATTTATGCTGCGCGAGCGAACCTCAGCCCATTAGTGCTGGAAGGGCGGCAGCCTGGCGGGCAACTCTCTACGACGACATTGGTAGAGAATTATCCCGGATTTCCCGACGGAATCGACGGCCCCGAGCTGATTCTGAACATGCACAGACAGGCCGAGAAATTTGGCGCCCGGTTTTCATATGCGGAGGTGACCGATTTCGATCCGGGCAACAAGCATATCCGGATTCAAGCTGATGATGAATGGCTGGAGACGCGGGCGCTCATCATCGCCAGCGGCGCCGCGGCCCGATATCTCGGACTGGATGGCGAAGAGAAATTAGTCGGCCATGGCTTGACGTCCTGCGCAACGTGCGACGGCGCATTTTACAAGAACGTGCCGGTCTGCGTCGTGGGCGGCGGCGATTCCGCGGCAGAAGAATCAACGTTCCTCACCCGCTTCGCCTCAAAGGTTTATCTCATTCATCGCCGCGACAAGATGCGGGCGTCCATGATCATGCAGGAGCGCGTGTTTGCGAACAAGAAGATCGAACCGATCTGGAACACGGTGGTGACGCAATACATTGCCGATGAAAAAGGTGAGATGCGCGCCGTGCGTTTGCGCAACCTGAAGACAAATGACGAGCGTGAGCTGGATGTGGCGTGCGTTTTCGTCGCGATCGGGCACGATCCGAACACGAAGGCGTACCGCGGCAAACTCGACATGGACGCGGAGGGCTATCTGCTCCCGAAAAACGGGGTCGAAAGTAAAGTTCCCGGCGTTTTCATCGCCGGCGACGTGGCTGACCGCGTTTACAAGCAGGCCGTTACCGCTGCGGGAATGGGTTGCGCCGCGGCACTCCAGGCGGAGAAGTATTTGAGCGAAGTGCAGTCGCATGATTGACCTCAAACGGCCCGCTCCTCATGTCATCCTGAGCGGAGTCGAAGGATCCCGTGGCAGTACTATTAGCTTGTTCCGCGGGATTCCTCGACTCCGTTGCGCTTCGCTCGGAATGACAATCCGATGAAGATCTGCGACCTCACCCAGTTTTATTCGCCGGTAAGCGGGGGCGTGAAGCGATATCTTCATGAGAAAATCTGTTACATCGAAAGGCACGCGCGACGAGACGAACATGTTCTTATTGTTCCCGGCGCGAAGACGAAGCTGAAAGCAAACGGGCGCTCGCGGGTTTACACAATTCGTTCTCCTCTTGTGTCGCGGACGGCGCAATACCGCGCGTTGTTGAATCTTCGCGCAGTGGAAGAAATTTTGGACCGGGAACAGCCGGATGTCATGGAGTCCGCCGATCCCTATCAGCTCGGCTGGAGAGCATTGAAGATCGGGCGCGCTCTGCGTGTACCTGTGGTTGGATTTTACCACTCGCATTTTACCGAAGCGTACGTGCGAAAAAGCGCAACGCTTCTTGGGAAAACGGCGACACATCGCGTGATGAAGCTTTCCCGCGCATACGTTCGCAAACTCTACAATCAGCACGCCGCCACGGTCGTTGCATCCGACGGGTTAGGTCGCGTGCTGCGTGAGTGGGGTGTACGCAACGTGCGTGTGCTAAGCCTCGGCGTTAACACGGAAATCTTTCGTCCCGACGGATCCGGAGCCGAAGCAATGCGGCGCTCGCTTGGACTTAGTTCAGTTCAAAACCTGCTCCTCTACGTAGGCCGGCTGGCGAAAGAGAAGAACACAATAACTTTGCTTCGCGCTTTCAAGACTCTGCAACGACGCCGGCCGAACGAATTTCATTTGCTCGTGATCGGCGACGGGCCCGACCGAACGCAACTCAGAAAACTGCAATTGCGAACTGACAATATTTCATGGATTCGCTACTGCGCCGATCCCTGCGAGCTCGCTGGCTTCTATCGTGCGGCCGATCTTTTCGTTCATCCCGGTGTTCAGGAAACATTTGGCCTTGCAGCCTTGGAATCCCAGGCGTGCGGGACGCCGGTAGTGGGAATTCGCGGTAGCTACATGGACAACGTGATTTGTCATGATCAGGAATCGTGGGCGCTGGAAAACAGCGCCGACGCGCTGACGAACGCGATCGAGGACTGCAGCGACAGGAAATTATCAGTTATGGGCAGGACCGCTGCACGCGTTGCGCGGAGTCTGTACAGCTGGCCGCGTGTGTTTGACGAACTGTTTTGCATTTATGGCGAGCTTCGCTCAAAATACCGCCGATCCTAAATGCTGAAAGATGACCACCAGCCGTTTCTCATTCGTGGCTACCGGGCGTCAGATCGCGAAGCGGTAAGAAAACTCTGCTGCGAGACCGGCTTCCTCGGCGAGCCGATTGATCCCGTGTATCAGGATCGGGAATTGTTCGCCGATTTTCTCACCACGTATTACACCGATCACGAACCGGAATCCTGTTTTCTCCTGGAGGTGAACGGCGAAATCTCCGGGTACCTGCTCGGCTCGCGCAAGCCGCTGCAAAATCAGCTCTACGCGCTTTATCAAAACGTCTGGCTGTTTTTCCGGGCGCTGACCCGCTACTTCCGTTACAACCCGCGCTCGCGTCGTTTCATTCGCTGGATACTCGCGTACGGCTGGCGCGAAGTTCCCGCCCAGCCGCGGCACGTACCGCATTTTCACATCAATTTGCTGCCGGAGGCACGAAAAGTTTCGACGACGCGCGCTCTGATGAGTGCGTATCTGAGTTACCTTTATCGCTCCGGCGAGAAACGCGTCTGCGGCCAGATCGTCACCTTCGAGAGCCGACGCGGCGAAAAAATGTTCGAACGTTACGGCTTCAAGGTTTTGAATCGGGCGGAGATCACGAAATACAAAGCGTTTTATCCCGAATCGGTCTACCTAAGTACCGTCATCAAAAATCTCGAAACGGCCGACCCGCTTTCCGCTTACTCTCGCGCTCGCGAATAACCGAAATCTGCGAGAAGAACAGATCCGGTGTACCGCTGTACCGCACCGGTTCCTTCGTCAGAAAAAAAGACGTACCAGCAGACACAATTTTAAGTCGGCGGCGTCTATGACATAGATGAGCATGCCACCCGAGCCACCGGAACGGCTTGCAAAAATCCTGCTGGAGATTCTCGCGTTGTCTGACTCAACGCGGACGAACCAATCCGAATCCATCAGCAGTGATCGAAGCGGATTATCCGAGGCGTACTGTGTCGATGATGAGCCGCAGCGGAGAGATGAAAAAAACGATAACCGGCAAAGACCGTAGCGCGGGCCTTGGCATGTGCCCCCTTTAGAATTGAGAAATTGCTAACTACGTGTGAGCGCGATGAGCGGGCGAAGTTTCTGCGGGAGAGAATTTCCCGAGCACCGAAAGGGTGCCCGTATTGCGGGCGAAGTAGCCGATTCATCGGCGGCAAAGTCAGCACGTTCTCCCGGCACTGCGCCATGTCATAAATTTTTTGAAAAAAAGCTTGACGAGCTTTGAGCGTGCTTCCTAATCTCGCATTTAAGGAGCAAAACGCATATGAACCCCTCGAAATTTGACGAACTAACTAAAGAGCTGGCGAAGTCAACCTCACGGCGCCACGCTCTGAAAACCATTCTCACGGCATCGATCGGCGGCGTCGTTGGTCTGGGTGCGATTCGCAGTGTTTTTGGAAACAAAATTAAGTGCGGTGGCGGTCCCTCGAATAGCGACTGCGCCCATTGGTGCGCAGCTGTCTTTGGCCCAAATACACCAGCCGCAGGCCAATGTACCAGTGATGCTGCTCATAACAGGGGAGCCTGCTGTCAATGTGGCGTTGTAGATCCTTCTTCAATCTGTTGTGTCAGGGATAGCAGGGGCTTCTGCGTCGCCGGCACCATCGTTGCCGGGTGCTTCTGCGATAGCACTCAGTGCCAAACCTGCGACACAAGTAATGGCACCTGTGTTGGCTGTCCCCCGGGTCAGACCTGCCAAAACGGACAGTGCAGCGGCTGCTCAAATCCTGGCGTTTGCGGTACCTACCAACCTTGCGCGGACCGTCCCCTAGGGTCGTTTGGCTGTTACTGCGGTACCACCTCAGAGGGGACAACCGTATGTTGGCTTGACAATTTTTGCGCCAGCGTGCCGGACTGCGCCACCTCTGCCGATTGCCCGGCAAACAGCATCTGTCTAGTCGGCTCGTGCTGTGGTACGCCCAAATGTTTCGCGCTTTGCGGAGCGGACGCGCCATCAGCACAGGATGCTCTGACCGGAACCGGCCCCACCGGTACCCACCGTTAGTTCAAACACCGTTACAAAATAAGAGCAGGTCGTCTCTATCAGAGCGTTGCAAGTTACCAGGGGTGTTTGCGGAGGCGAACTAAGGTAGAAACGCTGGGGACCAGCGAGAAAGGCGAACGCTATATCTGCAGCGCTTGTGGGTGGGGTCTGACTAGTGTTACCGTTGAAGAGGAGTCCCTATGAGTCTTCTGCTGCTCCTCCTGCGTTTGTTTTTGGCTGGGATCTTTGCCGTCGCCGGCGCGGCTAAGCTGGCGGATCTGGCTGGTTCGCGGAAGGCCACGCGCGACTTCGGCGTACCCGCCAAACTCGCGGACGTTTTTGGGCTGCTGTTGCCGCTGGCGGAACTGGCGGTAGCTGTGGCGCTTGTTGTGCCCATGACCGCGTGGTGGGGAGGCGTCGCAGCGCTCGCCTTGTTGCTCATCTTCGTGGCCGGGATCGGGTACAACTTGGCGCAGGGACGCACGCCCGATTGCCATTGTTTCGGTCAGCTGCACTCCGCTCCGGCGGGGTGGTCGACGCTGATCCGCAATCTTGTGTTGGCAGGCCTTGCTGGTGTTGTCGTTGGATTCGGAAGGAATACCACCGGCCCAGGTGTCATCGAGTCGCTCAATGGCCTAACCGTTACCCCGGCTTTCGAACTGATGGCTGGTGCTCTGCTGCTCATCGTGTTGATCGGCGAAGGCGCAGTGCTGATGCAGATGATGACCCAACAGGGCCGCTTGCTGTTGCGGATCGAGGCGGTGGAGAAACGGTTAGGTATGTCCCCACAACCAGCGCCTGGGCTCGCGCTCGGCACTCCTGCTCCAGTTTTCGAGTTGCCAGGGCTCGATGGGAAGACGACTACGTTGCAAAAATTGCGTTCGTTAGGTAAACCGCTCGTGTTACTGTTCACCGACGCAACTTGTGGACCGTGCACCGCCTTGCTGCCGGATATTGGGCAGTGGCAGCGCGAACACGGGAAAAAAATGGTCGTGGCGCTTGTTAGTCGCGGGACGGTCGAAGCCAACCGGACGAAAGTTAAAGAGGCCAGGGTGACCAATGTGTTTCTTCAGAAAGACCGCGAAGTTGCTCAAGCCTACCAGGCGCTTGGGACCCCGAGCGCGGTAGTGGTCAATCATCAGGACGGTACGATTGGAAGCGCACTGGCGCAGGGTCCCGATGCCATCCGTGGGATGATCGGCGCGACGCTTAACGGTACACTTCCAATGGCTGCTCCGCGACCGCCGGCAAGCCTGAAGATCGGCGAACCCGCTCCGGATTTCGGTCTGCCCGATCTCGCCGGCAAAACCGTCAAGCTCTCGGACTTTCGCGGCAGCCCAACGTTGGTCCTTTTCTGGCGACCGAGCTGCGGTTTCTGCGCGCGCATGCTGCCTGACCTGAAAGCATGGGAGGCAAATCGATCAAACGGTGCGCCGAAGCTGCTCGTCGTTTCAACCGATAGCGTCGAGGACAACAGGGCGATGGGGCTACGCTCGCCGATCGTGCTCGAGAAAGGCGGCATGAGCGTGGGGACCAAGTTTGGAGCGACTGGCACGCCGATGGCCGTGCTGGTTGACGCTCACGGCAAGATCGCTTCTGAACTAGCAGCGGGAGCGCCTGCCGTGCTGGCATTGGCGGGGCTGGACGAGGCCCAATCGGATACACAAGGGCCAAACTCCCAGAGCAAACGCGCCGGGTCGCCCGACTAGGAATTTCGAAAGCTTGTCAACGTCAACGGGCCGCGTGTAGCTCCGCAAATGCAGTAAGTCTGCCGCCTGCCAGAACAGTAAAACGGCGACCATTTGGGGCGGTATGGCTTCGCGAATAACGCGAAATCCCAAACGGAACGGGCACCGAAGAGTCAAATTACAATGGCTTTCTACCGATTCCGTTTAACATTGTAACTCTTTGACTTCTTAAGCTTCTTCCTTCGCCGG
>JBARMF010000044.1:0-1830 GCA_049802315.1 Candidatus Udaeobacter sp. | reverse complement strand
TCATTTGTAGCTGCGCTGCGCTAAATGCACGGTTTCGAAATGCAACTCTTCGCGATGCAATTTCGAAGGCTGACCGTCGCCTTGAAATTCCCACGCGAACACCGCTGCATGGCTCTCGTCGTCGCGGAGCGCTTCGCCATCGGGCGTTTGATGTTCCTGGCGAAAATGCGCGCCGGCAGATTCGTCGCGCTCCAGGGCGTCAAGGCACATTAGCTCGGCGAATTCGAGGAAATCCGCGACGCGCCCGGCGCGTTCCAGCGATTGGTTGTAATCTTCTTGATCTCCGGGAACGCGCACATCGCGCCAGAATTCGTCGCGCAGTTCGGGGATCTTACGAAGCGCTTCGCGCAATCCTTGTTCGTTACGCGACATTCCGCATTTGTCCCAGAGAAGAAGGCCGAGCTCGCGGTGGAACGAATCGGCCGAGCGTGTGCCGTTGACCTTGAGCAGTTTCTCGATCCTGGCGCGGACACTGTTCTCCGCTTCTTGAAACTCCGGAGAGTCGGGCGAAGGCCGTTTTCCCATCTGACCGGCAAGATAACTCGGCAGCGTATTGGGTATAACAAAATAGCCGTCGGCGAGGCCTTGCATCAGCGCGCTGGCGCCGAGCCGGTTTGCGCCGTGATCGGAGAAATTGGCTTCACCGATCACGAACAGACCGGGCACATTGCTCATCAGATCGTAATCCACCCAGAGACCGCCCATTGTGTAGTGCACGGCGGGATAAATTCGCATCGGCACTTTGTAGGCGTCCTCGCCGGTGATCTTTTTATATACCTCGAACAGGTTTCCGTAGCGCTCGCGAATCGTTTCTACGCCGAGCCGTTTGATCGCATCAGCAAAATCGAGATACACGCCGCGCCCACCAGGACCGACGCCGCGGCCCTCGTCACAAACCTCCTTTGCTGCGCGCGATGAAATGTCGCGTGGCGCAAGGTTGCCGTAGCTGGGATATTTTCGCTCGAGATAATAATCGCGCTCACCCTCAGCAATTTCGCCCGGCGGCTTGAAGCGATCTTCCTTTCGTTTAGGCACCCACACGCGTCCGTCATTGCGCAGCGATTCCGACATCAGCGTTAGCTTCGACTGATAGTCGCCGCTGACAGGAATGCAGGTGGGATGAATCTGTGTGAATGATGGATTGGCGAAGAGGGCGCCTCTTTTGTAAGCCCGATACGTCGCTGTGACGTTGCTGCCGCGCGCATTGGTCGACAGATAGAACACGTTGCCGTATCCGCCGCTGGCGAGCACGACGGCATCTGCTGCATGCCTCTCCATTTTTCCCGAGCGCAAATTCCGAGTGATAATTCCCTTGGCTTGTCCGTTGACGATCACCAGGTCGAGCATCTCTGTGTACGGAAACATCTGCACCGTACCAGAGGCGACTTGGCGGCAGAGCGCCTGATAACAGCCTAACAAGAGTTGCTGGCCTGTCTGACCGCGCGCGTAAAAGGTCCGTGAAACCTGTGCACCGCCGAAGGACCGATTAGCCAGATAGCCGCTGTATTCGCGTGCGAAAGGGACGCCCTGCGCCACGCATTGATCGATGATGATGTTGGCGATTTCCGCCAGCCGATAAACGTTCGCTTCGCGGGAGCGGAAATCGCCGCCCTTGATCGTGTCGTAGAACAATCGGTAAACGCTGTCGCCATCGTTCTGATAATTCTTTGCCGCATTAATGCCGCCTTGCGCTGCGATGGAGTGCGCGCGCCTTGGCGAATCCTGAAAACAAAAACATTTCACCCGGTATCCCAGTTCTCCGAGAGTGGCCGCGGCCGATCCGCCGGCGAGGCCGCTGCCGATGACTATGATCTCAAGTTTTCGCCGGTT
>JBARMF010000043.1:0-5251 GCA_049802315.1 Candidatus Udaeobacter sp. | reverse complement strand
GCGCCGAGTTCGGCGGGCGAGGCGCCCGCGCTCCCCAAATACTCGACCAGAGTTTCTGGTCGATGAAACGCGAAGACGTTGCGACTTTTGGGTGAGGGATCGAGCTGATTTGTGAATTGCGTTTCTACGCCGGTCGATTCATACGCGAAAGGAAGCGGGTCGCGCCATTTCGGGTAAATGTCGAGAAGGCCTTTGCCATACTTCCCAGACTGTTCTTCTACACCGGTTAACGTGAAGCCCTCTGGCTTTGCTTCAACCGTTCCGATCGCTTTGCCGTCGACGAAGAGCAGGTAGTCGGCTTCGTCTCGATCTTTCAAAAGGGCTTCGCGAATCGCAATCCCCTTCCCTGCTGAGAGATTGATTGTGCTGCGGTTTTGTAAAATCCAGCCGCACTGCTTCAGCAGCGCGTCGATATTTTGGCGCGCGAGTTCTTCTGGGGTCGGCATGAAAGCGCGAAAAATAGCAGAAATGGAAGAAAGGATGAAGGAAGAAAATGCGCTGATGTCAGCCGCCTACGTTGAAACTTCCATCTTCGTCTGACTACGACGTGACGAGCCGGCGTGCCAAGGAGGCCAAAGGCCGGATGCACACGGGCAAGCTTCATTTCATGGCGCCACTTCCACTTGTGATCGGCGCGCCCGGGCATCGTTGACGATCTGCTCCAACTGCCGCGCCGTGGCATCATCGATCCATTCCTCACCGCACTGTGAGCAAATCATCGCTTCTACCTCGCGAACGACAACTACTCCGCTGCCGATGTCGGCGCTGAAAGTCGTTTTGCCCTTAGTTTTCTTGCCTTCGCAAATGGGGCAAATCTGATTGGTGCTGCTCATGACTTTTTCTTTGTTCGATAACATAATCACGGATGGAAGCCGATGTGTTTCCTGGGCGTGGCCGGGGGAGCAACGAGTTCTTTGATGGCAGCAAAAACCTCTGCGAACTGCTCGTCGTACTTCTTCTCGAGGGCTTCGATTTTTCGAGCGAGATCGCGATTCGTATCCATCAGGCGTCGGAGCTGCACGAAAGTGCGCATAATTGCGATGTTGACTTCGACAGCGCGGGCGCTGCGGAGGACGCTGGAGAGCATCGCAACGCCCTGTTCGGTAAACGCATAGGGAGGACGGCGTCGGCCTCCGTGCAAACTTGAGGTCACAATTTGTGACCTCAAGTTGGTCCTTCCCGCTGATGAGGTCACAATCTGTGACTTCAAGTGGTCGTATTCTGCGGAGGAGAGTTGAAAAGCGAAGTCCGATGGGAAACGTTGGTTGTTACGTCGAAATGCCTGATTCAACGCTTTCGTACTGACGCCGTAGAGCTTCGCAAGATCGGCATCGAACATTACCTTTTCCCCGCGAACGAAGAACACCAGTTGCACGATATTCTCAGGCTTGAGCGTGAGAGCCATGAAGCGCGGAGAATAGCAGAAACTTAGCTAGGTGTGAATAGTTGATTGTTGAGAGCTGATGGTTGAGAGCGGGGACAGAGGAGGAGCGATGGGAGGAGTGAGCAGTGAATCCGGCCTGCGCCGACCAGCCTTCGTCCCGCAGTCGCGGGACTACGGCGAGTCAAGAGGCTTCCGCCGCCGCTGAAGCTCTGGCGTGACAAGACGGCGCGACAGGTGGTTGAGAGTTGGGAGCCTAAACTCCGAAAGCTTTCGCGAGCACGCTCCTTTACGGAGTTGAGAGTTGAAGGCAGGGGAACCCAGAGGAAGCGACTAGTGACCAGCTACTGCGAACTGCATTTGACTCATGCGCTCCCGCTCATTTGAAACTCGTTCGCTTCCCAGCTCGCTCGCCACTACCCATCGCGGCTTTGCCTTCTATGTCGCTTTCCCAAAAGCTCCATTCGACCTGGCGGTTTGCCCATCTATGTCGCTCGAATCCCTTCGGCTCCATTCGCCCGCTTGTTCGACCACTTTTGAGGCTTGCAGAATTTCGAAGCCAACCACGCCACCATCGTGGCCAAAATCGGCAATGACCCCAGGACGAATCTCATCACTTTCCTTCACGCGCGCATCGCGGAGCGTAATGGTCAGCGTGTCGGTTTCTTTGTCGTACTCAGCTTTCATGCGCCGCCTTCATATTTCGCGAACTTCGATGTTTTGTAAACAGCGGTTGCCTCGCGAAATCTGGCACCGCGAATGGCGGCGGCGCGTTCATGCAACGCGTCAAGCAGACGCAGTTTCTCGATAATCGGAGCAGTCGCGAGGCGCTGGCGCAAAGCGCGTTTGCGTTCAGCAATCTTTTGCCAATCGAAACTCATGCCGGCGGGCCAGCTTCTTCAAGGAGTGTCAACACGACCGCGCGTAACGGCGGGACGTCGCTTTCGATGATCTGCCAGACGCGATCGTAATCCACGTCATCATAACCGTGGATGAGAATATTTCGGAACCCGATAATCTGACGGAACCCAGGAATCCGTTCAGCTGTGTTTGGATCGACCTTGCTGATGCGATTGAGCGCCTCGCCGATTATTTCAAACTTACGCTCGACTGCTCCTTTCAGCAGTTCGTCCTGGGTAAACGATTCCCGGCTGTGATCTTCACAGGCGCGAACGATCAGATCGCACGCATCAAGAACGTCTTGAAGCCACTTCGGCGTCTTTGGATGCATCGTAAATCACGGTACGCGTTTTGTTCGCCTCGCGCCGGAACCACGGATTCCGCAGCGCCGATTCTCTGACAAGATCGACAGGGCGCTTGAACAGCGTCGAAAGCTCTCCCTCAAAATCCTGCCAACGCGACATCCAAGGACCGAAATCGTATTCAGGCGGGAACTCGACGAGGAAATCGAGATCGCTGCGGTCGCTGTCGAACTCCCCGGTTGCAGCCGAGCCGAAGAGCTCAAGCTTTCGCACACCAAAGCGACGGCATAGAACAGCCACCGCCGGGCGGTTGTCTTCGATCGCTGAGATTATCGCGGGCATATCAGGAAGAGGTTAACCACTGCAGTCCAAAGGTCACGCGGCAAACGTCAGATTCAGTTCGTCAATGCCAATCGAAAGTCATGCTCTCTTTCTCGCCGGGCGCTTCGTTCGACATCTCTCCGTACGTTCAGCTACGCGGTTAGCTGAAGCTTTTTTGTTGGTTTCGAAGATGACGCGCACATGAGCGTTGAGGGCACGCGCGATCCGGCGGAGCATACTGAGAGAATGACCTTCGTAATTCGGCGATTCGAGCCGGCTGATTTGTTGCTGGGTTGTTCTTAGTTTGAGGGCGAGTTCCACCTGTGAGAGACCAGCCCGTTCGCGGAGAGCGGCGAGCTGCAGAGCGACAGAGCGACGTCCCACGCTTCGCCCGCTCGCTTGAAGCGCTCAGCGAAATCCGGGTCACGGAGTTGTTCCTCCAGAAATAGATCAAAATTCGTCTTGGTCATCACACGTTCCTGTCCGTCCAATCACACATTCGCTCCCGCGCCGTGTCCATGTCGCGCCTCGGAAATGGCCTGGCCCTTATTGCGGACGCCGTGAACAGCGATGATGCGGCGGCCTTTCCTGAAGAACCAAAGCACGCGCGTATTCAATTTGCCCACGTGGCGCAGTTCAAACAGGCCGTCACCTAGTGCCTTAGAGAGCGCCAAAATGCCGGCGTCGCTTGCGAGATCACAATCGATCGAGGTCGAGCGGTTCACTGCCTTCGGCCCTCGCTTTTTCGACGAAAGCCTCAAGCTTCGAATGCGGACGCGGATCGTTTATAATTTGCTCCCAATGCCGGTCGCCTTGTGCAAGCTCACACAGTTTATCAAACACAGCATGCCGCTCTTGGTCGGTAAGTTTCGGCAGTTCCTTGATGATCTCAGATGCGCTCACGGTGAAAGCATAGTCTCGGTCATTGGATTTGTCAGAGAGAGAAAAGTTCGCGATCGTGAGGACGCGAGACGAGAGCAACAAGATCGCTGGCTGAGTTCTGGGGAGCGCAGGCTGCTAGCCTGCAGTCGTCGGCAGCTTGCCGACGACAAGAGAAACGTGGAAAGATCATTTCACTTCGACTTCGATCGGCAGCCGCGTAAAACGCTTCGCGCACGCGGCTTTGACAAGTTTGCGAAGGCGGGATGTGATCGCTACTTCACTTCGACTTCGATCGGGAGCAGGTGATTGATCATATACGTGCCGCGATCGGGGTCGTGCAACACTGGTTGCGTTCGATTGAGCGAGTCGGTAGCGCGAGCCATGAGAATTTGTTTTCCCGGTTGCGACGGTGTCTGCCAGTTGAATTCCCACAATCGCCATGCGTGCTCGTTCGATTCGCCGAGCAATTTTGCCTCGTTCCACGTTGCGCCACCGTCCGTGCTCAGTTCGACTTTCGTGATTTCCGCATCGCACGTCCAAGCGGCTCCGTGAACATGGACGCTCGCGTTCGCAGGCACCGTCTCGCCTTCTGCTGGACGCGCGATCTGCGCTTTGACTTGCATTTCGCTTAGCGGAGTCAGTTCCGCGCCGTCCCCTCGCCTCTTCCAGTACGCGTAATCGAGCGTTTGATAATATCCATTAAACGGACGGTCGATTACGATGATGCGTTGCAGCCATTTGACGGATGCCATCGCGTACCAGCCGGGCACGATGGCGCGCACTGGAAAACCGTGCTCCGGCGGCAGGTCTTCGCCATTCATTTTGTAAGCCAGCAGCACATCGCGCCGCGCTTTTTCCAGAGGAATGCTGCGCGCGAACTTCAATTCGCCCGGCGGACTCTTCGGGTCTTCGAGCTTCCCACGGTCCGCTCCTTCCAGAACTACTTCGCACGCGTTTGACTTGAGAGTCGCGCGATCGAGCAAGACCCACAGTGGCACCCCGGTCCATTCCGCGGTGCTGACTGCGCCGAGCCGCCACTGCACGCCTTTCACTTTTGGTTCGAGAAAATTCCGGCTGTTCCCAGCGCATTCCAAAGTCGCCGCGGTCGTAACCGATCTCAGTGTCACGAGCTCTTCATAATTAATCGCGAACGGTTTTTCCACTTCACCCTCTACGTGTAACCACCACGCGTTGCGATCGATTGCAGGGATTGGAAAATGCGATCGAACGTAGAACGATTTCGCGGGCGTAATAAAGCTGTCCAACGCCGAAAACGGCATTTCCAGATTCAGCGGGCTTTCGCTGCGTACGATTCTTCCGTCGCGAAGTTTTGTTTCTTCTTGTGGCATCGGGACGATTATTTCGCTGCACTGAGGAAGGCAGACAGCTTTTCGTATAACCTCATCTGAACACGGCGATCGTCCTCGGAAATCTCGTTCAGCTTGAGTTGGTCGGAAGACATTTT
>JBARMF010000042.1:0-51413 GCA_049802315.1 Candidatus Udaeobacter sp. | reverse complement strand
GGTTGTACAAAGGTCAGTGCGGGGTGCAAGAACTGCTACGCTGACCGCCTTGCGTTACGGTTGCAGGCGATGGGCAATCCTCGATATCGCAACGGCTTCAAACTCACGCTCCACGAAGATCTCATAGACCTACCGAAACGCTGGCGGGAGTCGCGATTGATCTTTGTGAATTCGATGAGCGATCTGTTCCATGAGCAAGTGCCGCTCGAATTCATTCAGAGCGTGTTTGCTACGATGCGCGCATGCCCCCAGCACACGTTCCAAATCCTAACTAAGCGAAGCGGACGATTGATGGCTCTCGCCGCGAAAATTGATTGGCCGGTAAACGTTTGGATGGGCGTGAGCATTGAGGATTCACGCGTGTTGTCGCGCGTGGATGATCTCAGGAAAGTCCCAGCTGCTATTCGGTTCCTGTCCTGTGAACCGCTCATCGGTTCGCTGACTGGAATCAATTTAAAAGGTATTCAGTGGGTGATCGTCGGTGGTGAATCCGGATGGGGCGCTCGACCAGTGAAAATCGAATGGATTCGAGAAATCTTTAAGGCGTGTCGCAAGCAAAATGTTCCATTTTTCTTTAAACAGTGGGGCGGAGTCCGCAAAGACCTGACGGGTCGCTTACTCCGTGGGAGAACCTACGACGAGATGCCAGCCAGAGTGGCGGCATGAGGTTCACTCCGTGCGCGGTTCGGTCTTTTTGATTAATGGCGTGAAGATGTCGATCGGGATGGGAAGAAACGTCGTTGTGTTGCGCTCGCTGGAAATTTCCCGCATGGTTTGCAGGAAACGCAGTTGCAGTGCGATCGGCTCCTTGCTCATCATCGCGGCTGCCTGCACCATCTTTGCCGCCGCCTGAAATTCGCCTTCGGCGTTGACGATCTTGGCTCGGCGCTCGCGCTCGGCTTCGGCCTGCTTGGCCATGGCGCGCTTCATCGTGTCGGGCAAAACCACGTCCTTAACCTCGACTGCAGTGACTTTTACGCCCCACGGCTCAGTTTGTTTGTCAATGATGTCCTGGAGCGTTTGGTTGATCGACTCGCGCTGGGAGAGCAAATCATCTAGCGGCGCCTGCCCGATTACGCTGCGCAACGTAGTTTGGGCGATAAGTGACGTCGCCTTGAGAAAATTTTCGACTTTCACCACTGCCGACTGCGGATCGACCACCCGGAAATAAACCACCGCATCCACGCTTACGGGCACGTTATCGCGCGTCATCATTTCCTGGCGCTCGACGTTGATGGTCACCACGCGCAGGTCCATGCGCACCATGCGATCGACGATCGGGATAAGGAAGATTATGCCGGGACCTTTCGCGGTAAGTAATTTCCCGAGTCGAAAAATCACGCCTCGCTCGTATTCGCGCAGGATCCGGATCGCCTGCGGCAAGATGATGACGGCAAGAATGATGACGGGCACGGCCCAAGTGAGCAATCGCGGAAAGACTTCAATTAATTCCATGGCTGTCTCCTCCTGAAAATGAGTCTGAACTCAAATCACGCGGTATTCCAGAAGGATCGTGTGCGTGTTTGATTCCGAATAGCGAGCACCGATCTGTAGCCGCCTCGCTGTGCGAGGCGTAATCGTGGCAGGTAAACCAGGACGGCTATCGCGTCTTACAGAGACGCGGCTACAGCTACGCGGCTCGGTTGACCTTCAGTTCAACAGTTCGTACCAATTATCTCGCCGGTGTGGCTCGTATCCTGCGCCACGAATGAGCGACTCGATTTCCGCTGCATCGAGCCGAAAGGCTGTGCCGGCGCTGCTGACCACATTTTCTTCCATCATCACCGAGCCGAAATCGTTTGCGCCGTATCTCAGCGCGATCTGGCCGATGTCCGGGCCCTGCGTGACCCAAGAGCTTTGGATGTTATCGATGTTGTCCAGGAAAATCCGTGCGAGCGCTTGCATTCGCAGATACTCGGACACGCCAGTGGGCTGCTTCACTTTCAACACGGTATGCTGCGGTTGAAAGGTCCAGCAAATGAACGCTGTGAATCCGCCGCTGCGATCCTGTTGATCGCGAATCCGTTTCAGATGCTCGACGCGATCTTCGATCGTTTCCACGTGGCCGAACATCATCGTAGCACTCGATTTTAATCCGAGCTCGTGCGCCACCTGCATCACCTCCAGCCATTCGTCACTGTTAATTTTCAAAGGCGAAATTCTCTTCCGCACCCGGTCCACAAGGATTTCACCGCCGCCACCCGGGATCGACCCGAGGCCAGCGGTCTTAAATGCCGAGATCACTTCTCGCAGCGGCATCTGGAATGTCTCCGCGAAATGTTGAAACTCCGGCGGACTGAATCCGTGAATATTGATGTGCGGATATTTTTCGCGGATGTGGTGCAAGAGATCGATGTACCATTGGAACGACAATTTCGGATGATGCCCGCCCTGCATCAGGATTTGCACGCCGCCTGCAGCGGTGAGTTCATCCAGCTTTTGATCAAACTGCCCTAAGGTCAGCACATAATGATCTTCGTCGCGTTCGGTCCGATAAAACGCGCAGAACTTGCAGTAAACGTTGCACACGTTCGTGTAATTGATGTTGCGATCGACGATGTAGGTCACGATCTCGCGGCCGCGGCCTTCGTAGCTTTTCGCCTTTGCCATGTCGCGCCGCGCATTCGCAAGCGCCGCCAATTCTTCCAGCGGCGACCGATACAATTCCAGCGCGTCGTCTGTGGAAATCCGCGCGCCCTCCAGGATTTTTTCTGTGAGCGCATCTCGGTTGAGTGAAACCATCGCCGGTCATTTTATATGACGCAGCGATCTATTGCACACTTGATTTCAATCGGTCTTGCCTCAACCTGTATTTGCCTCAAGGTTTCAGTATGCGCGCGGTGAAGTATTGCTTGTACCGAGAGGAGCCTTACTTCGTCGCTCAAGGGCTGAGTGTTGATGTTTCCAGTTTGGGTAAGACGCGCGAAGAAGCCGCGGCAAATTTCCGCGAAGCAGTCGAGCTGTATTTCGAGGGCGAACCGAATCCCGATTATATCGACATCTCTCAGATCACCGTCGGCGAGGAACTGATCGGTGCCTAGACGTCTCAGCTCAACCGAGATAATCGCGATCTTGGAAAGCCACGGTTGTGCCCGCGTCTCCCAGCGAGGCAGTCACATTAAATTTCGTTCTGCCAGCGGCCGAACCGTCATTTGTGCCGGCCACAAGGAAGGAGATTCCAATTGGCACGCTGCGTTCGATTATTCGCCAATCCGGCTTGGATCGCGCTGAGTTTGGATTTTAAGGTCCTTCAATGTCGGCAGAACCAGTCGCAATCGTTGGCGCGGGCGTATCGGGACTGACGTGCGGTGTCGTGTTTGCGGAGCACGGTTACCGCACTGCTATCTTCGCAAAGGACATCGGACAGCAAACAACCTCCAGCGTGGCTGCGGCGGTTTGGTTTCCGTACCATGTCGAGCCAGCCGAAAGAGTAATCCCATTGGCGCTCGAAACCTACCAAGTGCTCCTCGATCTCGCCCGCTTTCACAAAAGCGGTGTTTCGATCATCGAATCGCGGCAGTTTTTGCGGACCGGTGAGATTGAAATTCCAGATTGGGCGATTCCGCTGGGCGCTTCTGTCATCCCGAGCGAAGTCGAGGGATCTCGCGAGTCATTCAAAAGCGGTTTCTCACTGCGCGTCCCGCTGATGGACACTACGATTTATCTCGATTACCTCACCGCGCGCTTTCACAAGGCTGACGGCGAAATCCGTGCGAACGTACGTTTCGAAAAGCTCGAAGATGTCGATGCCAAATTCGACATTGTGATCAATTGCGCAGGAATCGGGGCGCGCGAGCTTATGCTTGATGCCGATCTCGAACCGCATCGCGGACAGGTGGCGATAGTACCGAAAATCGAGGGTCTCTCCTGCGCGATTGTATGTGATGACGCGCCGCTCATGTACGCAATCCCCCGCGCGAACGATTGCGTCTTCGGTGGAACCAACGATCTCAGCGATAACTTGGCGGCGGATCCCGCAACGACACAACGAATTGTCGGAGAATGCAGCCGTGTGCTGAACATTAACGAACCGCGCCTTCTCGCCGAACGCGTCGGCCTGCGTCCATTCCGAAAATCAGGCGTGCGCCTCGAACGCGATCGTCTCGCCGACGGTCGCGCTGTCATTCACAATTACGGTCACGGCGGCGCCGGTTTCACCCTCTCCTGGGGCTGCGCGCGTGAAGTTCTCGACATCGCAGCTTCGTCTGGATAGTGCACGCGTCCGACATGCTGCTTTTGGTCTCACGGAGAAACAATCTTTTCCAAGCAGTTCCTACACGAAACCGCGCGGGTTTAGGTGCAAGCCTGCGACCGGAAGTTCGCGAACCCGAGGACGGCTTCGCCAGCACGCGAGACGCGTGCGTTACCCTACGTGAGCGTGATGCACTGAAATGAGCTGACGACGTCGTCGGGGCCTTTTTCGGAGAAGAAACTTTCGTAGTAGCCGGGCCCGAGGTCCCAATGTGGACCTTTGTAATAATCATCGCGAAAAAAACGCCAGACGCCGCTGACCACAATGACGCAGCTCATCCGGTCGTTCCAGTAATCGCCAACGTAATGGAAACTCAAATTCGTGCGGGCGTAGGAACCCTTGAATCCGATGTGATCGTAAAGCACCAACTCCGGCAGCCGGGTAATTTCCTTGGTTGGTTCAAGTTCGACCTTGCCAGCACCGGAAGAACGGTAACTGAGCGGGCCGAGGGTCCATTTCATGTCGATGACACACCCGTTATCGGGTGACAATTCAATTTTAGATAATCGTGGCATAAGCGTGCAGGGCGATGGTTTCCAGTAATTTGATCAGATGAAATCTGCTCTGTCGAGCAAAGAGATTACAGCCTTCCGAAACGCCTGAAGCGTCCGCTGTGCTCAGCGGAGAGTTGCTTCAAATGCTTGCGCTGAGGACAGCGCACACTACAGCACGTGAACTTATAGTTCAGGTCAGGGGGATTTCGCCCAACCGATTACGCCACAGGCGATGCGAGCGCCCGCGTCGCCGGATGGTTGCGTCTTCAGATCGTCGGGTTTCGCGTGGACGATGACCGCGCGGCCAATCGCCGATTTCGCATCATTCGCGAGAGAAATCTGATGATCGACGTAATCCAGCTTTGCGTTGCCGGAAGAGTCTGCTTCCACGTTGCCCATGTCGCCCTCGTGCCGCGCGGCTGCATCTGGCGCGGCATGCGGTTGGTTCGTGGGATTGAAATGTCCGCCTGCGGAACTTGCATCGGCGGCGCTGCAATCGCCGAATTCATGTATGTGAAAGCCGTGCTTTCCTGGCGTCAGACCGGCAAGCTCTGCGTGGACTTGCACGCCATCGGCGCCGGGAGTGAATGTGACGGTGCCGCTGACTTTGTTGCCTGCGGTGGGATGCAGCACCGAAATGCCTTTGGATGATGCCGCGGATTTCGCCGCGGGTGTTTGTGCCAGCGCAAATAAACCTGCGAACGATACGAGCACCAGCCCGATGAAGGAAGCTTTGAACAAGTTCATGTTATCATTTGTATTTCGCACGAGTCTTCACGTCCAGTCGCATCAATATTCCAATGACCACGCCATAACACCAAAGGTGGAAGTTAAACGCCAGGTAGGGCGTGCAGTCCTCTGCACGCCGGTCATGAAGGTAAAACGGCGCGCACGGAGTGACGCGCCCCACCTCAAGCGCGATCCTTCAACTGCGTTTTGCCAGACGCGCGTGCGCAGTGGACACAACAGAAGATTTGTCCGTCGGCTTCGACGCCGTGGCCCATGATACGGCAATTGCAATGCGGGCAAACAGGCGCGAGGGCGTGGATTGCGCACTCGAAGCTATCAAAGATGTGGCGCTGTCCGTCCATGACGATTTCAAACGCCTTGTCATAATCATTCCCACAGACTTCGCATCTGGGCATACACAATTCGTTCGCGCGAGAGGCGGTCAGTGGCGGTGTCTATTTCCCTTCGCGGATGAGATTCAGCCAGCCAAGCCGGTCGGCATCATGGTGCCTATTTAGGCTTTCTAGACTGCGCTTCTGCACAGCTCTTCTGAGTTGAACTCGCCTGAAAGGCGGTGGCGATTTTAGCCGAGGGCAACGCCCTCGGTTCGAATGTTCGAATAAGATTCGGCCTGTAAGGGAAATCCAATTTTTGGCGCTGACTTCGTCGGATTTGCCCCTTCAGGGCGGATCCCATTTGTTGGACACGTTTCCGAGGGCGCCGCCCTCGGTTAAAATGGTTCAGGCCCTTGGCCTGATGGGGCCGTTGCACCGTAACGCTAAACACCTACGCAGCGTCGATGCCCCGTTCAATTGCAGAAACACTGTGGCCGAAATTTTTCTCGTCTTGGAAGAGGGCAAAAGTTATCACTGATCGCCATCACCGCGGCAGAAGCAGTTATTCATGCAAACACCAGATGCCAACGGGGCCGCTGCCCCTACTATCGCCGAAACACTGGCGAAACTCGGAGCCGACGATAAGACGGGTTTAACTGATGCCGAAGTCCAGGCGCGGTTGAAGAAGTACGGGCCAAACGCATTGGTGGAAAAACAGAAAAACGCGTTCACCGCGTTGCTCGCATATTTTTGGGGGCCCATTCCATGGATGATCGAGGCGGCGGCATTGATGGCTTTTATCGTCGGTGACTGGGGCGATTTTGCCATCATCACCTCACTGTTGTTGTTCAATGCGCTGCTGGGGTTTTGGGAGGAACATGAAGCGTCGAACGCGCTGGACGCGTTGAAGAGTTCGCTGGCGCTAAAAGCCCGTGCACTGCGCAACGGAAGCTGGCAGCAGATCGACGCTGGAACGCTGGTGCCGGGAGACATTGTTCGATTGTATCTCGGCGACGTTGTCCCCGCTGATTGCACACTCATCGCAGGCGATTACATCAGCATCGATCAATCAGCGCTCACGGGAGAATCGTTGCCGGTCAGCAAGAAATCGGGCGAAGAGGCTTACTCCGGTTCGATCGTTAAACAGGGCGAAATGACAGCGGTGGTTACTGCCACCGGCGCGAACACGTTTTTTGGACGTACGGCGAAACTTGTGGCGAGCGCGGGAAATGTTTCGCATTTCCAACGAGCCGTGATGCGGATCGGCAATTTTCTGATCATCCTCGCACTGGCGCTGGTGGTGATTCTGGTGGCCGCTCGTCTTTTCGATATGCGCGGCCATTACGATCGGGCTGTCTTGTTAAGGTTGGCCGAAATTGTTCTGATTCTCCTTGTAGCATCAGTGCCTGTAGCCATGCCAGCGGTGCTCTCGGTGACTATGGCCCTTGGCGCGCGCATGCTCGCGAAGCGCAAGGCGATCGTCTCGCGATTGGAAGCGATCGAGGAACTGGCAGGCGTCGATGTGCTCTGTTCGGATAAGACCGGAACGTTAACGGAGAATAAGCTGACTCTGGGCGAAGCACAGCCGTGGGTGGGCACCGATCCGGACACGTTAGTTTTGATGGCATCGCTCGCTTCACGCGCAGCGGATAACGATCCGATCGATCTCGCCATAATGGCCGGACTTAAAGACCAATCGCTGCTCAAGCGGTATCAACAGGAAGCTTACGTTCCCTTTGATCCGGTGCACAAACGCACCGAAGCAACGATCAAGGATCCGTCAGGCACAGTGTTTCGAGTCAGCAAAGGTGCGCCACAGGTAATCCTGACGCTGACGAAACTTGCGGGCGCCGATTTGTTCAAAGCACAGCAGACGGTGAACGATCTCGCCGGTCACGGTTACCGCACGATTGCTGTCGCTGTCGCTCATAGCGATGATGAATGGGTTTTCCTCGGAATTCTGCCACTGAACGATCCGCCGCGACCCGATTCAAAGAGCACTATCGCGCGGGCTCGCGCTTATGGGGTAAAAGTCAAAATGGTTACAGGCGATAACGTCGCCATCGCACGACAAATTGCATTGGAGCTGGGCATGGGTGCGAACATCCAGCCGGCAACGGAACTTTTCCCGGGCGATGTAACGAAAGGCCAAATCCCGCTTGATGCGGCCGAGAAGATCGACCAAGCCGATGGCTTCGCCGAGGTTTTTCCAGAACACAAATATGCGATCGTAAAAATACTCCAGCAGAACGGTCACATCGTTGGTATGACAGGCGATGGCGTGAACGATGCGCCCGCGCTTAAGCAAGCCGATGTCGGCATCGCGGTTTCTGGTGCGACCGAAGCTGCGCGCGCAGCAGCGGCATTGGTCCTGATTGCGCCCGGTTTATCCGTGATCATCGACGGCATCGCGGAGGCCAGGCGCATCTTCGAGCGAATGACAAGCTACGTGCTGTACCGAATCGCCATGACCATTGCCATCATGGTGTTTGTGGTGCTGGCCTCGATCTTCTATCACTTTTTTCCGCTCACCGCGATCATGCTAATCGCATTGGCGCTTCTGGACGACGTGCCCATTATGACAATTGCTTTCGACAACGCCACTGTGCCGCCGCAGCCGGTGAGATGGGAATTGGACAGAGTCCTGGTGATCTCGTCAGTGCTTGGATTACTCGGCGTTATTCAAAGCTTCGGTTTGCTTTATCTCGGCGACACGGTTTATCACCTGCAGCATCCGCAGCTACAAACAATGATGTTTCTGCAACTGGTCGCTGGCGGTCATCTCATGCTCTTTGTAGTGCGCGCGAGAGGTCCCTTCTGGAAACCGCCCTATCCCAGCTCGCGCCTTTTCTTCGCTATCGTGGCAACACAAATCGCGGCGGTATTCATGTGCAGTCAGGGTTGGCTCGTGCCGGCACTGCCTTGGGGAATCATTGGGTTGGTGTGGGCTTATAACATCGCCTGGATGATAGTGCAGGACATCGTAAAGCTTGGACTTTATCGCATTCTGGATCCCGCTCACTCATGGAAACGATGGCTGTTCGAGCCGCTACGAGTTACATCGACGGACACGCAAAAGGCCGTGAGGTAAATCAAAAAAAGATCATGCCCAATTATCGAAAAAAATTTGTGGTGAAGCCGGGATCCAGGATTCGGTTAAAGCGCTTCGACCCCGGCTACCATGGCGAACATGAATCACACAAGTCAGCTTTGCCTGAAATTGGGAAGAACCGCCAGAAAATGGACGAACTGCAATATCTTATGTATGCGGAGCACAAGCATTCGCTTCTCGTTGTGTTGCAGGGACTCGATGCTGGTGGCAAAGACGGCACAGTCCGCCACGTCTTAACTGGAATGAATCCGGCCGGCTGCGTTTCGATTGGTTTCAAGCAGCCGACGCCGAAAGAACTGGCACACGATTTTCTCTGGCGCGTGCATCCGCATGTGCCCGCCAAAGGTTCAGTCGTAATTTTCAATCGCTCCCATTATGAAGATGTGCTGGTGGCGCGCGTTCACGACTTGGTGCCGGAAAAAATCTGGTCGAAGCGTTACGATGAAATCAATGATTTCGAAAAGCTGATCACCACGCAAAACAACACGACGCTCCTCAAATTTTTTCTGCACATTTCAAAAGAGGAGCAGCTTGCCCGGTTTGAGAAACGACTGGATGACCCGGCGCGTCAGTGGAAGATCAGTGAATCCGATTACAAGGAACGCGAATATTGGGATGATTACATCAAGGCGTTCGAGGATGTGCTTAACAAGACGAGCACCGAACACGCTCCGTGGTTCATCATTCCTTCAAACCACAAATGGTTTAGGGACCTGGCTATTTCACAAATTATTGTCCGGTCGCTGGAAGAAATGGACATGCAATTTCCCGAGCCAACCGTGAACCTTGCGGAGATCCGGCGTAAATATCATCAGGCAGCCGATCAGGAGAAATCGGACAGAAGTAAGAAACGCTAACGTTGTCCGAGATCGCGCCACCACAACGCCTGACGCTCCTGCTGGATGAGTCGTCGCTGAACAGGATTCAGCGATGGCTTTGGGTGCTCTCGACCGGAGGAACGTTGCTGGATGGCTACGCCATTTTCGTTCTCGGCGTGGCGATGCCCATCATCATTGCTGATTTTCACATTCAACCCGGCGTGGTTGGTCTCATTGGAGGAAGCCTTGTATTTGGTGCTGTAATTGGAGCAGGAGTTGGCGGCCCGATGGCGGACCATCTTGGCCGAAAGAAATTGATGCTCGCCGACATGATCATCATTACCGCCGGCGCCTGTACCAGTGCGCTGGCCAATGGACCGACGATGCTTTTTATCGGACAACTGCTCGTTGGGATCGGAGTAGGTATCGATTTCCCTGTCAGTAGCAGCTACGTCTCCGAAATTCTGCCCAAGGCCAGTCGTGCGCGAATGATGGTGGCCACGATTGCGTGTCAATCTGTCGGCATGCTGCTCGCGGCAGGAATTACATTGGTCTTGCTCAGGAGCGGAAGCGCTGAGGCTTGGCGGCTATTTCTGGCGACCGAAGCCGCAGTTGCCCTGCTCTTTTTTGTCTTACGTCTGCCGGCACCAGAAAGTCCGCATTGGTTGATGTCCCGCGGTAAATTTACGGAGGCAGCGCAAGTTTTTATTCGGATCATTCCCGCGCAACGACAGGCAGTGTTGCAACTTACCGGCAATCACGAGAAGCTCGCAGCTCCGGTTCCGCACGTAGACGGTGGGCTGCCGATCTTATTTTCGCGTCGTTATCGGGCACGCACTGCGCTGGTGACTATTCCGTGGTTTCTGATGGATATCGCTACGTACGGCGTTGGATTGTTTACCCCGACAATTCTCGGAGCGATCGAAATCTCCAGAGGAACGCGTGGATTGAACGCGCATGACTTTGGTCTCGCAGAGGGTAGCGCCATTATCGATTTGTTTTTGCTGATTGGTTTCCTTCTTGGAATCTGGATAGTTCCACGATTCGGACAGATCCGGATGCAGGCGATTGGTTTCGCAGGCATGGCCGTGGGCATGTTGATATTGGCGGCAGCCGTCGGCCTAACGAACTCGAATTTGCACGTCCCGCTGGTGTTCGCCGGATTCATCACGTTTAACTTGCTGATGAACGCTGGTCCTAACTCGACCACGTTTGCGCTCGCCCCAATACTGTTCCCGACCCAATTGCGCGCCACAGCAGGTGGATTCGCCGCGGCCATAGCGAAACTCGGCGCAACGTTCGGCGTTTTCCTTTTGCCAATCTTAAAAGAAAAATTCGGCGTTGCGAGCGTTCTTGGAATTGTATCGGGGGTAAGTCTGCTGGGTCTGGTCGTTACCTTAATCCTCGGACGCGAGGACGCAGAGTAGCGACTCTTGCGAGTAGTAGAGATGGCTCAAGAAAGTGATACTTTTTCACCGGAGGCCCCTATGGAAATACCGAAACAACTCATTGATTGTTTAGATCAAAACAAAGTGCAGTACGAAATCCTGCACCACGCCGAGGCGGTCACGGCGCAACGGATCGCGCAAGCAGAACACGTGAAAGGCAGGCATCAGGCCAAAGTGGTGATGGTGAAATCTGGCGATCAACATTTGATCGTCGTTTTGCCAGCAGATCACCACATCGATCTGGAGAAAATCGAGAAAGCGATCGGAAAACCTGTTTCTCTTGGTAAGGAAAACGACTTCAAATCACTGTTCCCAGACTCGGCGATCGGAGCGATGCCGCCGTTTGGGAATCTTTATGGTCTGCCGACGTTCGTCGATAAACATCTCGCCGAGCAGGATTACATTGTGTTCGAAGCCGGCACACACACTGACGCGATAAAAATGAGCTACGGCGATTATGAGAAAATCGTGAAGCCAAAGGTAGGAGACTTGGCGATCAAGTTTCAGCCGATGAAAGGAGCTTGAGCTTACCATGGAGGGCGGAGCTCTGCGACGCCGAGAGAAAGGCTGCGAGTGTTATGCGCGGGCTCGCGGAGCTCGGCCCTCCATTTGCATTGTTGCGCTGCTCCTCTGGCTCGCCAGCGCATCGGCGCCGGAAACTTTCGCCGCGGAGAAAGTCGGCTTTATCAATGTCGACGGCGCTATCGGCCCCGCGACAGCGAGTTACATTTCCCGAAGCATCGAAGAAGCGAAGGCGCAAAATGTGCAGTGCCTGGTGATTCAGCTCAACACGCCGGGCGGTCTACTCGATTCGACGCAGAAAATTGTGCAAAGCTTCCTCGGATCTCCAGTTCCCGTTGTGGTCTACGTCGCGCCCACCGGTGCGACCGCGACCAGCGCAGGCTGTTTCATCACGCTGGCGGCCAATGTCGCGGCAATGGCGCCGGCCACTACGATCGGCGCGGCGCACCCGGTTTCCATCGGCGGTTTCCCCAGCGGCGGCGAAGAAAAACCAGACGAAACCATGAAGCAGAAGCTGGAAAACTTTTCCGTCAGCTACATGGAGACCATTGCGGGCAAGCGCCAGCGCAACGTTGAATGGGCCAAGTCCGCTGTAAAGGAGAGCGCTTCGATCACTGCGCAGAAAGCGCTGGAATTGAAAGTCATTGATTTCATCGCGACCGATATGCCTGATCTGCTGCAAAAATTGAACGGACGCACTGTGGACGGCAAACCGCTCAACACCGCCGGCGCGCAACTGACCGAAATCAAAATGTCGCCAGCAGAGCGCGTGTTTCAAAAACTGTGGCGACCGGAAGTCATGTTCATCCTGATGCTGATCGCGATCTACGGGATCATCGGTGAACTAAGTTCGCCCGGAGCAATTCTTCCCGGGGTAGTCGGAGCGATTGCGTTGATCCTTGCGCTTTATCTCGCGGCGATTCTGCCGGTCAACGTCGCTGGACTCGTCCTGATCGCGCTCGCAATGATGCTTTTCATATTTGATCTTTACACGCCAACGCACGGCGTGCTGACAGTTGGCGGAATCATTGCCTTTCTGATCGGGTCACTCATGCTCTTTAATCGCGCCGATCCACTTTTTCGTTTGTCGTTGAGCTTCATCATCCCTGCGACACTCGTCACCGCCGCGTTCTTTATTTTCATCATCGGAAAGGGACTGCGCGCGCAACTGTTGCCGGTAAAGGTGGGAAAAGAAACTCTTATCGGAAGGACTGTGACGGCGTTGACTCCAATTGATTCGCGCAACGGCAGGATCTTCGTCGAAGGCGAATACTGGAACGCGATCAGCGATACCCCTATAGAAAAAGGCGAAGAAGCCAGGATCGCGGCCGTGCAGGGACTAACCATCACATTAACGAGAAAACCTCATTGAGAAGACAAGCACACGCGATAAATCTGCATGTTCTCTTTCGTAGATAGGGAAAATCTCGCCTTGACGATTGCGGTCTTATTTCCGATATAGCCGCCTGTCCTGCGTCGCTTTGGGTCGCGTGGGGCTGCGCTTCTAGGATATGCAACGTTTTTGTGGATGGATGCGCCCCCCGCCGATTGCGATTTGGATCGCCTCCCTTTGTGCGCTTTTGACGGCCGTAACTGTCCGGGCACAGGCGCCACAGGCGCCACAATCGGCTCCGGGACCTCCCGTCATCCACTCCATCGACGTGGAATACACGGGCCCTGCATCCATCAGCAAGGAACGCATTCTGGCGCAGATGCGCACAAAAGTTGGGCAGATTTATTCAAACGAGATCGTGCAGGAGGACATCAAGGCGCTGTACGGAACTGGTTACATTCGAAACGTTCGAATATTTGCGCAGTCTCAAGGCGACGGTGTGAAGGTGATCGTTGCCGTTCAAACTAATTCGGTCTTACGCGAGATCGAAATCAACGGCGCCGAACGGGTCAAACCGAAGAGACTCCGCAAAGAGATGAAGGTGAGACTCAATCAGGCGGTTAATGAGCAGGCACTAGAGGAAGCGCGCCAGAAAATTATCGAAGTTTATCAAGGGAAGGGATACAACGACGTCAGCGTCGAATTCCGCGTGGAACCAATCGACGAGAAACGCGGCACGGCGCGCGCCGTTTTCACGGTGACCGAGGGCGTCAAAGGCGCGATAAGCCAGATCCGTTTCGAGGGCAACGCACATATTACCCAAAAGGTATTACGCAAACAGATGAAAACCCGTGGAAGAACGCTGATCTATTTCTTGGATAAGACCGGTCGGCTTGATGAAGTTCAGTTGGAACAGGACCTGGACAAGATCCGCGAGTACTACCAAAACCACGGTTTCATCGATGTGGAAGTAAAGGAAGTGCGCAAAGATCGCACTGCAAAGGGCCCGATGATCATCACGATCGTGATTGCGGAAGGTCCACAATATCACGTCAGCAAACTGTCGATCACCGGTTACGAGCACACCACCGATGCAAGAGTTCGCGCCTTCATAAAAATGAAAGAGGGCAGCGTCTACTCGCCGAAACAGCTTCACGACGATGCCAAGGCTATTGCCGACGCATACGGCAGCGGGGGCTACGTCGATCTTGTGATTACACCTGAAGGGACGCCGGCCGGCCCGGCGCTCATAGACGTGCACTACCTTATCGAAGAAGGCCCCCGCTCGTTTGTGAATCGGGTGAACATTGAGGGGAACACGCGCACGAAGGACAAGGTTATCCGCCGTGAAGTCCTCGTTGCTCCGGGAGATGTTTTCAACACGGTCCGTGTAGACACCACGAAGAAGCGTCTGGAGAACCTGGGTTACTTTGCAAAGGTCGAGACTTATCCCGAAGACACAGATATACCGGGCCGGAAAGATCTAACAGTTCTGGTCCAGGAAAAACGCACTGGTTCCCTCAGTTTTGGAGGTGGCTTCAGTACGGTCGATAAACTGGTAGGATTTGCGGAACTTACCCAAGGCAATTTCGACCTGTTTAACTGGCCGTCGTTCACGGGTGCGGGGCAAAAATTCCGGTTACGTATTCAATATGGAACAGAGCGAAAGGATTTTGTTCTAGCGATCACCGAGCCTTACTTTCTCGATCGACGTCTTTCGCTGGGTGGCCAGCTTTTTTACACCGAGGCGAATTACTTGAGCGCAGTGTACGACCAGCGCAATTACGGAGTCTCATTTGAGCTGCGCAAGCCAATCAACGCATACATGTATGGTACCCTCGGATATCTGCTGCAGGACATCGACATCTTTAACGTGGACCCGACCGCCTCCGAATTCATTCAGTCGCAAAAGGGATCGTCCGTTGAAAGCAAGCTCCTCGCGAGCCTCGTCTTTGATTCGCGCGACAATCCGTTGCTCTCCCGCCGCGGGCAGCGCATCACATTTTCGCCTATGATCGCCGGCGGTTTTCTGGGCGGCGATACCCAGATTTACGCGTTCGATCTGGAGGGGTCACAGTATTTCCGCTTGCCGAAGGATACCATCCTGCTTCTCAACGGCGAAATCTCGACGGTCAGCCAATGGGGTAATGGCAACCTGGTGCCGATTTATGAGCGGCTTTTCCTCGGAGGCTCGAACAATCTCCGTGGCTTTCCATTCCGCGAAGTTGGTCCACAGGATGAAAACGGCGAGCCGGTTGGCGGTCAATCAATGGCGCGGGCGACGTTGGAATGGACCTTCCCGATCATAGAAAAAGCGCGGGGCGCAGTTTTTTACGATACAGGTTTTGTGAATAGCAGCGCGTGGTCTTTTGGCTTCAATCATATGGCCTCGGATATCGGTGTAGGCCTCCGGCTTGATTTGCCGATCGGGCCACTACGCCTCGATTACGGATATCCGATCATGCGTGACGGCTACAATGGCGGCGGCCATTTCAACTTCAACGTGGGCTACCAATTTTGAACGAATATATGTGGTTGCACTCTAACCCGATTCGTCCAACCGTATCATCTGTTTTTATGAAAAAGTCTCTGTCAATACTCTTTGCGCTGACGCTGGTTGCTCCAATTGTGGCCTTCGCACAGGGCACAGCCAAAATTGGAACAGTCGATATGCAGCGAGCGTTTAAGGATTACACTAAAACCAAGGACGCCGAGGTTAAAATCAACGACGCCAAAAACGCCGCCAAAAAGGAATACGATGACAGGGCGGAAGCTTACAAGAAGGCGCTCGATGAAATCAACAATCTGAACAAGCAGCTTGAGTCCCCGGCATTGAGCGCGGACAAAAAGACAGGCATGGCCAAGGAGCGCGATGACAAAATCGCCAACATCAAAAACATGGAACGCGAGATCAGCGACTTCCGTCAGACGCGGGAGCGTCAGTTGCAGGAGCAATTGATGCGAATGCGCGAGGGGATTGTGAAGGAAATCACCGACGTCGTCATAGAGAAAGTCAAAACCAAGAACCTCGATTTTGTGCTGGATAAATCGGGCGTCAGCATCAATGGGGTTCCTGTCGTGCTGTACGCGCCGGAAAACGTTGATTTCACAAACGAAATCATTGAAGTCCTAAACAAGCCGGGTCGCGCTACAACTTCGGCGAGGAGGCCTGCAGCAGGCGCGTCCGTTACCCCGGCAGCAGCAAGAGCAACGAAGCCCTGAGGTTCGCCGCGAATTTCAAAGATACACGCGGGGAAAACTCGCGTGTATTTTTTTGTACGGATGAAATCAATTGCTGACACGCCGATGGTCGTGAGCAGTTGCGAACCTCCAAAGAATGCTTTTTCGATCCCGACTCCGAATAACGATATGCGCGATTACGATCGTGCTCCCGTCTGCTGCCGGTACGTTCGCTGCGGATTGGCAGGCAGCGCTTAACAAGGAGTCCCGTGGGAATTTTCCAGAGTTGCGCCCTCTGCGGGCGTTTTATCGCTTTGGCTGGTCTGGAGTGACCGCGGCCACCGGTGAAGTTCACTTCACCAAGCCATCGAACGACAAGTTTGAACTCGAAGGTACAGGCCGAACCATGGGCTTCGTCCGGGCGTTGTGGAAACTGGATGTCACGTATCGCGCCTTTGCGAACTCCCAAACGCTGGCTCCCATCGAAACGCAGCAAACCGAAAGCTACCGATCAAAAAAAATCGCCACCCATCTGACCTTCACCAATAGTGGAGTGACTCGAGTACGAACCGAGGGCGAAGGGACCGCCGCCAAGACAACCACGCGCGACTTCGTACTACCTAACTTGTTCGATTTGCACTCCGCGGCGCTTTACCTCCGCAGTCAGCCCCTCAAACAAGGGAGCGTTTATCCCGTCGCGATTTACGCGGCAACAAACGCTTACCTGGCCACCGTGACCGTGATTGGACGAGAAAAAATCTCCGTGCGCGCCGGCACTTACAACGCGATCAAGCTTGATCTGCGACTTAAACACATCGGAAAACATCTCGAATTAGAGCCGCACAAGAAATTTCGTCGTGCCACAATCTGGGTGTCAGACGATGCCGAGCGGCTGATCCTTCGCATCGACGCACAGATTTTCGTGGGCACAGTTTTCGCGGAGTTGCAGTCGGTCCGTTTCGATAATCCAAAATAAGACTAGTCGGGCTCCCATTGACCGCGAACCGGCGGCCCAGGCATTGGACGCATGCGCTGGCGATAGGGATTAGAAAACTGCTGGCGCGGCCCGGGCAACAAGCGCAGCGCCGCGAGGGTTTCCAGATCTAGCCGGCCAGTCACCTGCAGTCTCGCTCGCGCCTGGTAGGCACGAAGGGAGAATTCCATCGCGGGTCCGTAGATTCCGTCAATTTGTTCACGATATAGTCCAGACCGTGCGAGAACGATTTGCGCCGAGACAATCACATTGCGTTGAACGGCGGGAGGCGCGGTCTGAAACGGCGTGTCGGCAAAAACCGTCCCCGGCGAACCGGCCGGCCCCATGGGAGTCGAGGGAAAAACCTGCTGGCCCTGTGAGGCGTTACCGAAAGGCTGAACCGGAGGGGCGGGACTTGCGGCTTCCGTCTCATCGGAAGGAGGTTCGCCGGACACAGCCCCCGTCGCAGGAGTCGGTGACGCAGATTTGGTCGTTAAGCGCGACGAGGACCCGGAAGATTTAATTCCGAGCGATCGCAGCGTCTCATCATTCAGCTCGCCGCTAACCTGCAGACCGTTGCGAATTTGATACCGGCGAATCGCTGCAGTCACATTCGCATTCATGTCGCCGTTGACTTCGCCGTAGTAAAAACCTTCGTCCTTCAGAGCCTGTTGCACACTCTCAACGAGTTGGTCGGCTCGCATTAACATCATTGATCCCATGAAGATCACCGCGGCAGTTGTGATTTTCATGGTCATTCGACGACGACGCCCTTTGTCTATTCAGTGCCCTTCTGACCTGTAGCTGCCACTGCTGATTTCCGCTGACTCAACGCGTCGCGATATCGCAGAACGCCGTCGGCAACCGCTGCCGCTAATTGGTCGCGATAGTCCTCGCTCACAAGTTTTGAAAGTTCGTCCTTGTTCGTAATAAATCCTCCCTCAATCAACACCGCGGGAGAAGTCACGTTTGCAATAACAAAAAATTGTTTGGCTTGCGTCCCGCGATCGACGGAGCGGGTCCGTACCACCAGCGCTTCCTGAATGAAACCGGCGAGAGTTTGGCTTTCGGGCTTGGGCGAATTGGACGGCGGCCGCGAGAAAAACGGGAGCCAGGAAGCGAAAGTAGAGTCTGAGTTGATCTGATGCGCAGCATAATAAGTCTCCACACCGGTCGCGACCGGTTTGTTGTCTTCGTTGAAATGAATACTAACGAAAATGCTTTCTTTCGCCCGATTCCCGAACGCCGCGCGATCCGCCAGTGAGACGTAGCTGTCGCCGACCCGGGTCATCAATGTGGCGACACCTTCGGAGTCGAGGAGCCGCTCGACGCGGCGCGCAATGTCCAATGTCAGATCCTTTTCCATGACTCCGCCACACATTGCGCCGGAGTCTTTACCCCCATGGCCTGGATCAAGAACCACTACTGCAAATGGTTTGGATGTCTGCGGCTGAGTTGACTTTGATTCCTTAGGAATCGCCGGATGTATCTGTTGATGAAACGAAATCCAGATAAGCGAGGCGATCATCAACAACAAGCCCACGACCCCAAGCACATTCCGGATGGCTCGTTTCATTTGTAGTCCCCGTCAGAAGAGTTCGCCTCAACATTTAATCACCGAGAAATGATGGAGCGCAATTCCTTATCTGTTGACGAACGATAACGAATTGGCCTGCTGCCATCGCGCTCGAGCACTGCTGCTTCGATTGCGGCAATGTTGAGTTGTTCCTCGCGATGTTGCGCGATTGCGTCGCGCGCGGGAACTTCTTTTGCTTCGCCGGCTTGCAACAACATGTGCCCGACGCTCCATGCGTCGAGCGCCGAGTTCACTGCCGTTTCAAAGCTGGCGTCCGGTTTGTGCTCGCTTTTGAGAAACGCTTCCATCATTTCGACCGATTGGCGCGTGCCGCTGAGCACGGCAAAATCTTGTCGCGCTCGCGCGTAGGTCGCGCCGTTGCTCGCAATCTCGCCGTCATATTCTACGCGCAAAAACAAATCGTCCTCGGGGCGTGCGCCCACCTCCGCAAAAAGCATCCGCGCCAGATAAGGCGGTCCATAGATCTGCTCGAACGCGCTTTTCATGACAGGACTGAGCGAATAATGCGCGAGCCGCCGCAGTGAAACATCACCAGCCGAGCGAGTGAAGCCTTCCGTGCTGGCCATTTCAATCGCGGCCATTCGCAATCTCTCGATGTCGCCAGGATGCCCAATCCCTCCCATTGCGATCCGATCGTAGATCTCGAAAAGTTTCTGGCGCGTCTGACCAAGCGTGACAAACAGAATGCCTTCGCGGTAACCGAGCGCCGCGATGGGACTACCGGGGGCGAGCTGCCCTTCAATGTATTCGCGCCGGTTGGCGATGGCTTCGACCCAACGATACGGCTCTTCGATCATGCAACCATTTCTTTGAATACGGCGGCGATTTTGCTCTCGGGTAAAGTGTTGATGCCTTCGCGCGATACAATCTTGATCACAGGAAAAATCTTTCCGGCACGATCTACACCCGCTGTTGCGGTATCGGATTCCGCAGCGGTATCGAGAGCGCGCAGAGCGAGCGACACCGCTTCCTCTTCGTTCAGCTTATGCAGCCGCTTCGCGCCCCAGGAATTTTCATAATAGAGAATGCCGCGGACCGCAGGCGAGCCGGATCCCGTCGCCGCGTAATCGGTCGCTTCAAACTGCGCGCCCATTGCATCATAGAAGTACAGGCGCCCCTCAGGCTTCGAATTTCCGTCGTAAGTAGCAAAGATCGGGACAACAATGCCTACGCCTTGCATGACTAACCCGAAATTGTCGCGCAATAACTTCGAGAGCGCTCGTACTTTGCCGTCGACACTCATCTCCTGGAGCTGAGTTCGCCGAAAATATTGGAGGGAATGTTCGAGCACGCGCGCCATCTCCCACGCGGTCGCAGGCACACCGGCGATGGCCATTATCGATTGCCTGTCGATTTCCAAAACCTTGTCCGCACGATCGTAGACGACAGTGTTACCGGCAGTCGCACGGCGATCTCCCGCAACCAGAACACCGCCGGAAAATTTGAACGCAAGAATCGTTGTCGCCTCGGTTGGTTGCCACGTTTGTTGTTGCGTCGCGTTTTGCGGCATCGGAGTGGTGGCAGCCGGGCCAAGCAGACCTTTGCGCCGCATCAGCGAAGGAAAATCATCCGCTGCACCAGAAAAGATCTGGTCAAATCCCAACTGTGAACGGTCCATTACTGACCGGTGCGCTGGCGATAGCGCTTGGATTGGTTGGGATCGACTTTGCGCATTTTCTTTAACAAATCCTTTGTGTCCGGTCGTGAAACGTCCGGCGAACGCGGGCCACCGCCATCGCCTTGTTTTGGTCCCCACGGAGCCGGTTCCGCCGGCTTTTGAATGCGCTCAGGCATAAAAAAACGTACGAGCAAAAGTTCGAAACGCAAGCCATCCGACACGCGGAATCATTGCACCAGCGCGGTGATTCGTTAACACTTGCAAAAACAACGGTTAAGCGCAGCGAACCCGCTTGTCAGATAAATGTCCCGGTGGCAAAATTCCGATGAGATGAAAGTAATCGGTGTTCTTTGCGCAATAAGCGCTCTCGCACTTTGGACTGCATTTGCGGAGACGCCCGCGCCGCATGAAGGAAAACGAGCGGAATCCGTGCAACTCGAAGCTTTGGCAAAAAAGATTGACGAACAAAACGTCAAGATCGATGCGCTTTCTCAAGAGATTCTCAAACTAGAGCAAGAACTCTCGCATGCTCGGCCGGGTGTAATGGTCGGAGAAGCTGCGCCCGCCACAGCAACCTCTGCCGCTGCTGGCGTATCTGCATCGCATTCCCCCGTCGAAGGCAACGTGCACACTGTTGCGCGCGGAGAAACGCTTACGTCCATCGCGAAAATGTACAAAGTGACCGTGGACGATTTGCAAAAAGCCAACCACATCGAAGACGGCCGTAAGTTGCAGGCCGGCCAAACCATCACGATTCCGACGGCATCGCCTGCTGCTTCCAGTTCGCCGTCGCCTTAACGGACAACGAGATCTCCGGTGAACCAAAAGTGGTTTCTTCGCAAGCACGAGGACGGAAGCACCTTCGGGCCGGTGCAGTTCGACCAGATCACGCGTTGGGCCGCTGCGGCGCAGATCGCGCCGCACGACACCCTATCGAGCGACGGCCAGACGTGGGTCAGAGCGCCGATGGTACCGCAGCTGGGCATGGACTGGCTCGTCGAGCTAACAAGCGAGCATTACTATGGACCGACGACGCTCGGTACCTTGCGGGAATTTGTTCGGCTCGGCGAAATTGATAGCGAAACTGTCGTGATCAACAGTTGTGACGGTACTCGCCGTCAAGTCCGGGAAATGCCCGACCTGTGGGAAACCGCGCCGTCAGAGGCCGACGAGAACCAATTCCAAATTCAACTTGGCGATCCTGTCGGGCCGAGCGTAGCGAAAATGTCCGGTCGTCTCCACGAACGAATTCGCGATCTTGAGCAAACGCTTCAGGAAGAACGCCGCGCACTGGCCGAGAGCCAACAGCGTTACAACGAGCTGGAGCAAAAATACCAGGACCTTTTGCTGCGCGATCTCTCCTAGCTCAGCGATCTCGTCCGCTAACTTGTTAGACCGACAATCGTTGTTCTTCCGGTTCCGCAACTTCTGAGGTGACAATTTCCTCGTCAGACTCTGCTTCGCGCTGAGGCGACGATTCTAACAGACTCTGACGGCATAACTGCGCGTATTTTTGATCGAGCACCAGCAATTCGGCGTGGGTGCCGCGCTCGACGATGCGGCCGTGATCCAACACCAGGATCTGGTCCGCACCGACGATTGTCGAAAGGCGGTGTGCAATCACAATCGACGTCCGATTCGCCATCAAATGTTCCAGCGCCTCTTGGATTAAGCGTTCTGTCGCCGTGTCCACGCTGGCTGTTGCTTCATCGAGAATCAAAATGGGCGGATCCTTGAGCAGCGCCCGTGCAATTGAGAGCCGCTGTTTCTCGCCCACGCTCAATTTCACGCCGCGCTCGCCAACCACGCTCTCCAATCCTTGTGGCAAACGCTCGATGAATTGTCGCGCATTCGCGGCATCCACCGCGCGCCATAGTTCCGCGTCACTGGCCGTTGGTTTGCCCATCAAAAGATTTTCGCGAATCGATCCGTTGAAAAGGAAGCTTTCCTGCGTCACGACTCCGACGCCTTCGCGTAAAGTGCGCAGGTCGTACTCTCGAACGGGTTTGTCATCGACATAAATCTGGCCCGAGTCGAACTCGTAAAAGCGCACGAGCAAATTCACCAGCGTCGATTTTCCCGCGCCAGTCGCGCCGACGAGCGCAGTCGTGGTGCCCGGTGGTGCGTGAAAAGAAATGTGCCGAAGCGCAGATAACCCGTCGACGTAACTGAAGCTCACATCGTCGTAGCGAATGTCGCCGATGACGCGTCCACTGTAGCCGCGGCCGTCGGCCGCGGTCCCAGGGTCACCGACCACGGCTACAACTCCCGGCTCGGCGTCTTCGTCGAGAATCTCAAACACACGTTCGCCCGCTGCACGGCCGGCCTGCACCAATTGATTCAACTGATGCAACCGGCTGATGGGATCGTAAAGAAATGCCATGAGCATCAGGATTCCGACCAGATCTCCGAGTTGCAGGCTGCCGGTCAAAACGTCGTGACTACCAAATCCCAGCACGAGCAACGCGCCGATTGCTTCGAACATCGACATCGATGGCGAGTAAATCGCCCATGTCCGCATCACCACCAGCGTGGCATGCCGCAGTTGATCGCTGGCGCGATTGAAACGCGCGTGTTCCTCGCGTTCGCGCGCGAAGCTTTTGATCTGACGAACACCGGCAAGATTGTCGTGCAACAGCGCGTTGATATTCGACGCAGCGCGCCGCTGTAATCGATACCGCCGGTGCGCCGTTAGCGTGTAAGCGAGCGCGCCCGCGATCAGCAGCGGCAGCGGCACCAGCGCAAGCAATGCGAGCTTTGCGTTCCAATAAAACATCACCGCCATTACGATCACGATTTGTAAAACCGCGACGACGCCTTGCTCGATTCCGTCGATCAACACGCGCTCGACCGAGTTCACGTCTTCGATCACGCGCGTCATCAGGTCGCCCGTCGCCCGATTATCAAACCAGCGCAACGGAAGGAGTTGAATGTGCGAATACAAGTCGCTGCGCAGATCAAAAATGACTTTCTGCTCGAATGTGTTGTTCAGAACGATTCGGAGCGAATTGAAAAGGTGCTGAACAATAAAAGCGACCGCGGCCAGCAAAATCAGCGGCAGCAATTTGTCCGGCCGATTCGCCCGCACCACGTCCTCAATGATCCATTTGGTCACACTCGGAAACACAATCACCATCAAGGTGCCGAAGATCGCGCACGTGAGCGTCCCCGCGGCCAACCAGGGATATCGCTTTAGATACGCAAATACGCGCCAGACCGTTTTCATCGCGCGACAAATTTACCAGAACCCGGTGAATCACGCGAATGGCTGCGCCGCCTTGAATTGTTAGACCGTGATTGGCCAAGACGTGTTCGTGGTTAAGATTTGCGCGTGCCGAACGAATCGCATCCGTTCCCAGACAAAGTTCACATCGAGCAGCTTGACGTTTTCACGCGCGTCGGAGTGCCAGAAGAAGAACGCGCGAATCCGCAAAGGTTGACCGTGAGCATTTCTTTCTGGCCGTATCAGGAGACAAGCGATCTGGCGGACCACATTGAACGGACAGTGAACTATTCAACTGTGGCGGAAGAGACGAAGAATTTTTTGCGCGATCAATCGGTGAAGCTGATCGAGACACTGGCGGAACGGCTCGCAAGTCATTTGCTGAAGAATTTTCCGATTCAAAAGGTCACGATCGAACTGCGAAAGTTCCCGTTACAAGACGCAAAATATGTTTCGATTACCGTCAGCCGAACTGCATCCGTCGGTTGATTTCGAACGGAGAACTAATCAAAACAAACATGCGCAGCACTGAGCTGTATCGTCCGCTGTCCCCAGCGGACTTCTTGTGAGGTAGCGGCGATTGACCTCAATCGCCACAGGCGGTTCAGGTGAACCGCCCCTACCAGTTTGCCGCTGAAGACAGCGCAACTACAATTGATGGATGAAAGGCGGTAATTGGAAAACGATCTCGAGCGAGCGGCACTTCGCCAACAGGAATCTCGAAGTTGTGACGGATTGTGTGCAAACACCAGGCCGGCCCGACGCGCGGGCTTGGACGATTGTCCATCGCAAACCGGCGGTCGTGATCGCACCAATGACGCGCGATGGAAAAATCATTCTTATTCGCCAGGAACGCATCCCGATCGAGCAAGCGATTTGGGAAATGCCATCAGGTCAGATCGACGATCATGATGGCGGCGAAGATAAAATTCAGAACACAGCGTTGCGCGAAGTTCGCGAAGAAACCGGCTACGAGTTGGCGCCAAACGGGGAGCTTATTTCGTTAGGTTATTTTTTCTCGTCACCGGGGTTTACAAATGAGCGCGGTTATTTCTTCCTGGCCCGTCCAGTTCAACCCTGTGCGGAAGGCCCGGACCGCGACGAAGGTGAATCGATTCTCGATTGCCGCGGATTCAACAGCGAAGAAATTCGCCGCATGATCGCAGACAATGAAATTCGCGACGCCAACACGCTTGGCATTTGCGCCACGCTCGCTGCTCGCGGTCTGTTATCGCTCGCGCCACGTCCATGACTCCGTTTCAACGACTTCTGTTTGAGTTCAAAACCATTAAAACGGTTTGTCGTTCTTTCAGTTGGCTGCACCTGGCTGAAGCCAGGTGTTAATGAGAAGTCGTCAGGTACCCGCACGAAAGCAACTCTATGGCGCTGCGAGACATCTTTAAATTTCGTGATCCGCCGGAGACCGAAACGTCCAAGCCGTTTCTGGAACATCTGGAAGACTTGCGCTGGACGATCGTGAAAATGGCTCTCACGCTGGGTGTCACGATGATTGTTTGTTTCGCGTTTCGCTCGACGCTGGTGCGCGTCATCCAGGCGCCGCTTAACCATCTCGGGTCACAAGTCGGAACGCTTAAGGCGCTCGGCATCACAGATTCGATCGTGATTTCATTTCATCTGGCCTTTTACGCCGGGATCGTTCTCTCCTTCCCGCTGCTCCTGTATTTTCTCGCGGAATTCGTTTTACCGGCGCTCACCGCCGTGGAGAAACGGTTTATATTTCCAGCGATTGTCGTCAGCTTCGCTCTCTTTCTCCTGGGCGTCTTGGTTTGCTATTTTTGGTTGCTGCCGAAAACGATTCTTTTTTTCTTTCGCGATACCGAATCGCTCGGCTGGGCACCGACGTGGACGGTGCAGCAGTATTACTCGTTCGTGACGCGATTCACGATCGGATTCGGTCTGGCGTTTGAACTGCCGGTCGTCGTGCTGGCGCTGGTCCGATTCGGGATGATCACCTACCGATTTATGGCGCGCACCCGCCCCTACGCCCTCGTGCTCATCTTTATTCTGGCAACAATCATCACGCCGACGCCTGACATTCTGACTTTGATCGCCATGGCGCTGCCGATGTGTCTGCTGTACGAAAGCTGCATCTGGATCGCATGGCTGATGGAGCGCCGCGCATCGAAACGGATCGCCAGTTAAATCACGTGCAGCATTCGACTCAAAATCTTCTCTTCAGCGTATTTGCGTTCGTGCTCGGCGCGGCGGTCGGGTCGTTTTTGAACGTTTGTATCTATCGCTGGCCGGTCGATCTCTCCATCAATCGGCCGCGTCGTTCGTTTTGTCCGCAGTGCAAACAACCGATTCCATGGCATCACAATCTTCCATTGATCAGTTGGCTCGCGCTTGGCGGCCGATGCGGAAATTGCGGTGCAAAAATTGCGTTCCGCTATTTCGCGGTGGAACTCGTTACCGCAATTCTGTTCTTTGCGATCTGGCAAAGGTTCCCATCGCAGGTAGCGATGGCGTACTGGATTTTTGTTTCGTTCCTCATCATCGGAACGTTTATCGATTTTGAGCATTTCATTATTCCGGACCGCGTCACGATCGGCGGAACAATCGCGGGCGTGGCTTGCAGTGTTGTTGTTCCAGCTTTGATGCAGACCAATTCGCGACTGGCAGCCGGTATTCGCGCGGCGCTGGCGGCTGCGCTTGGCTACGTGATTCTTTGGATCGTGCTCGAAGCGGGTAAGATCGCTTTTGGCAGAAAACGGATCGTGTTTGATGCACCGACGCTGTTCAGGTGGAGTAAACGCGACGATGACGCAGATTTTGTCGTAGGCACTGAAGAGAGTCTCTGGAGCGAATATTTTGCCCGCGAAAAAGATCGTCTTCTGCTCCAGTGCGATGAAGTTCGGATCGACGATCGCGAATATGGAAACGTGACGCTGGATTTTCGTTACGATCGCGTGAATGCGGATGGGGACGTGCTGATGCTCGATGATGTAACGCACATTTCCGGCGTTACGCGCAAGCTGGTTATTCCGCGCGAGGCAATGGGGCGCGGTGACCTGAAATTTCTTGCCGCGATCGGCGCATTTCTCGGATGGCGCGCGGTGTTGTTCAGCCTTTTCGCAGGATCACTTCTCGGTTCAGTGATTGGCTTGGTTACCCTGGTCGCGGGAAAACCTGTTTGGTCAGCCAAATTACCCTTTGGGCCCTATCTGGCATTCGGTGCACTCGCTTGGATGTTTTTTGGCGAAATCGTTTTGCGCTGGTACGGAACGCTGCTCAGCCCGTAATGCCATTGGCCACTTAGGGCAGATCGAAGGCGAAAAAATTATGAGAGCGCGGAGGAGCCGGTCACCCATCGGCGATTTGCGAGAGTCACAAACCTGCGATTGTAAAAATTCATCAACTTGCGGGCAAATCTACCCCCTTTCCCAGGGAACGGCAGGCTCAGAAACGCGCACACGTAATAGGAAGTGTAAGAACAAAAATCGACACCGGGACTGTAAAGTGGATCGATGAATCCGGCGGCATCGCCCACCATCGCCCAACCGTCGTCGCAAACTTTTTCGCTGTGATACGGCAGCATTGAAAGCGCGTGCACGTCGCCTTCGATCACTTTTGCTGCGCCGAAGATTTCGCGGTCGACGGGGTTGTTCAGAATGTGCGCTTGCAATCGTTGCCCCAGTGTCGGTCCCTCTGGAAATTTGAAGATGCGACTATCGTAAAAACCTTGCGTTCTAGCTAAGCCACGAACGCAATGACTATTTTCGATTGAGCCCCCATCACGGTGCAGGCAGGATTGATGGCATACGAGATGATCTTCACGAACGCGCGTTTGATTTTTCCCGATGGAATTCGCGATGGGCTTGAAGTTGTCGTGCAACAAGGAAAAATCGCTGCGATCCGAGAGCGATCCCTGGCGCACGGGGAACATGAGGTCATTGATCTCAATGGAAATTATCTCGCGCCCGGTTTTATCGATCTTCATGTGCACGGCGCGCTTGGCCGCGACACAATGGAAGCCTCGGCTGAAGCGTTTCGCTCTATTTGCGATTTCCACGCGAGTGGCGGCACGACATCGCTTCTGCTCACGACGGCTACGGCGCCTCTGGATAGAATCGTCGATGTATTGGAAGCGGTGCGTAATTCGACGGAGCAGCGGTCCGGGGTAGGGACGCCGCGCTGCGGCGTCCGGACAGCGCAGCGCGCTGTCCCTACCATCGTCGGTGTTCATGTCGAAGGGCCCTTCATTTCGAAAGCGAAAGCCGGAGCGCAACGCGCCGAGTTTATTCAGGACCCGTCACCAGCTGGTGTGCGGCAGTTGCTCGAGCATGCGGATGTGCTCAAGCGTGTGACGATCGCGCCTGAACTGCCTGGAGCTCTTGAAGCGATCGAAGTCTTCCATGCTCATAAGATCAGCGTCAGCGGCGGACATAGCGATGCCTGGGACGAAGACGTCCAGGCAGCATTCGATCACGGTATGCGAAGCGTGACACACATATTTAACTGCATGTCGACCGCGCGCCGTCGCGGCATTTATCGGGTTGCTGGTTTGCTTGAGTTTGCATTGAGCGAACCAGACATCAGTTGTGAACTGATTGCCGACGGTCATCACGTTTCGCCCACGCTGATGAAAATGTTGTATCGCGCGAAAGGCGCACAGGGAATTTGTCTGGTGACTGACGCGACCGCAGGCGCGGGAGTGCCGGACGGATCGCAGTTCGCGCTCTTCGGCAAGGACTGCATCGTGGAAAACGGAGTCTGCCTGCTAGCTGATCGTTCAGCGCTCGCGGGCAGCGCCGCGCGCATGATCAACCTTGTCCGTATAATGGTGCGCGAGGTGAACGTTCCGTTGAATGAAGCGATCGCAATGGCTACGGAAAATCCGGCGCGCGCTATCGGTCTCGAAACGAAAGGTCGGCTTATCGTCGGAGCGGACGCCGATTTGATTGTGCTGTCGCCGGAATTGGAAGTGGTGCGAACGTACCGTTGCGGTGAGCAAATCTGGTCTCAGTGACACCGTGGCTTCGGCCCGGTGTGTGCCTTCGCTGCGAAGCTCAAGCCGTTTTAACGGCTTCCCTCTTTCATCAGACCGTTGAAACGGTTCGCATTGTTGAGCTGTTTTTTCACCGGGCTAAAGCCCAGGTGTTAATGACAACCTAGAGCGAGATCAGAAATTCCGCGATGTCGAGCGCTGCGCGTGGGCGGCTCAGCTTGCTGATGTTGCCGGCCCATTCCCGCCATTGTTTTGCGCCGTCATCGAACGCGCGCTGCACCTGAGCGACCACTTCTTCTGGCGACTGGGCCATCGCGCCCGAATTCGTTTCGACGATCAAGCGGGCGTTGCCTTCCTCCTGACCGGCGACGACGTGGTTGATGATCATAGGACATTTTGCAGCAATCGTTTCCTGCACCGTCGCGCCACCGGCTTTGCCGATAAGCAAATGGTTCTCGTGCATCATGCGGGGGAGTTCGTTTGTCCAGCCAATGATCTTTATTGGGTGACCATCTGCAGCCGTGTCAATGCCGGCCCGGAGTTCATCATTGCGACCGATCGTGACCGTGAGATCCAGATCAAGTTTCGCGAGCATACGCACCAGTTCCACCGCGCCGCGCTTCGCGGCGTTGATCGTGTACAAAACCCGCCGGTTGGAATTAGTGGAAGGCAATGGACGGTCTTCAGCGAAATCCGCAAACTTCGGACTGACCGGAAATCCAAAGATTTTGATTTTTTCAGCGGCGACGCCGCCGCTCCGCAGGACGCTTGCGCTTTGCTCGTTTGCAACGATGAAGTAATCCGCAGGGCTTCGATACCAGGAGGCATTGATGGTGATCGAGTCGGTGACAACCACCACACATTTGCAGACTCTGTCAGCTCCCAAAATTTCGTGAAGCACATTGGCGTAGACGGGAAAAGAGCAGACGACAGTGTCCGGCTTAAACCGGTCAAGCACGGGACCAAACTGCGCCTTTAACTTCCTCAGTCGGCGAAATTCCGTGCTGTAATCTGTCTTGCGGTCGAGCCAGCGATAAACAAATCCCCACGCCCGCGGCGCAGAATTCACCAGCGCCAGATAGCTTCGGCGCACCAGCTCGTTGATCGGCCCGTACGCTTCGGCAAACAGGTCCCGCAATTCCACGGCAGTCTGATCCGAAGCAACGCGAGCCAGCCCGTCGCGCACTCCTCTGGCGGCACTGTTATGACCCTCTCCAAAACCGGCCGTGAGAATCAATATTTTCTTCTTCATCTATCGTTAGGCGACATGGACTACGATCGAGGAAACACGCAGAGGGTAATCACTCGGGAAAGCATTTGGACTTTAATGGATATTTGTGCCCGGCAAAGTAAACTCCTGCGGAGATGAAATATCTCAGATTGATTTGGCGCACTACACGCCGGCTGGTTTGGGAAACCGCAATGGACAACACGACCGGGCTGGCCGCACAAATGGCGTATCTGCTCCTTTTCGCGCTCGCTCCAGGCACATTGTTTTTCTGGCATCTGCTGGGGCTGTTCGGCACTGACCCTAACAGGTTGCATCGAATGTTTGTTCTTTTGAAAAGCTTCATGCCGCCAGATCCAAAAGTGCAGGACATTCTAGACTCTGCTATGGCGAGCGTAGTGGTGACAGGCACGAGCGGGCTGCTCGCGAACGCCGGCATCATCCTGGGAATTTATTTTGGCACCGTTTTCATCGCTACGGTTTCACGCGCACTCAGCCATATGCACGGAGTCCGGGAAGATCGCCATTGGTGGTCCAAATACATCATCTCATTTTTCATGCTTTTCTGGTTTGGGATTGTCATCGTCTTTAGTTTTAATGCCGTCGTTTTCGGCGAAAAACTGGCCGGCATTGCAGAGGTAAATTGGCAACTCTCATTTCCGCTCCAGGCATGGATCGCCGGGTTGAATCTGCCGTTGACCGGCCTGGCGCTGGTCGGGCTCGCGCTTGCACTTTACCTTCTCACGCCTGAAAACTATTTGACCGTTCGTCAAGCGCTGCCGGGCGCAATTTTCTTTGCGGTCGGTTGGATCATCGCGACGAAACTCTTCCAGCTCTACGTGGCACGATACGATCGTTATAATCCTACTTATCTCGCGCTGGCGTCCATCATCGTGCTGCTCACGTGGATGTATTTGACTTGTCTGCTGCTGTTGCTGGGAGGCAAATTGAACGCAATCATCCGACGCGAGCGCCAGAAGACGCGCGTCGCCCAGCCTGTAGCGACCGGGCCTGCGGCGCCACTGGCTCCATCGACGAATCCGTAAAGTTACCGATAAACGACGGCGAAAGACGAAGCTCTTTGTGTTTGTAACTTTTTTCACAAATCGCTGCTGTAAGCGTTGATCGCGTCGCGCGCTCTGTTACGCTCCGTCGCAGTGGTGCGATTTCGCATTTGGCTTGCAACCGCGCTCGCATTTGGCGCATTAGTCGCGGGTCTCGTTTGCGCGCAGGTCAACGAAGAAAAACGTCGCGATCAAGCCGAGGAAACCGAGACACACTCGGCGTCCACTCCGAAACCAAAGAAATCTCCAACACCGAAAGCAAAGCGACACCACACTCCAACACCGAACCCAAAAACCGCAAAGAAGAAAGCCGACGCGAAAAAAAGCGCGAAATCGAAGTCGGCACAAAACGAGGAGACGCCTAAGCCACGAAAAACGCCAACGCCGCACGTAGAAGAAGAGCGAGCCGCATCCGAACCCGCACCGACGCCGCCACGGGCTCTTGCCGTGCCAACGCCAGCACCTTCGCCACAGCCAAAGCCCGCGCGTGCCGGTTCAGCCGGCGGCCAGGCTCAGGTTGTAATCGAAAAATCAGGTATCGAGGAGGACCAGGGATTCGAGCCTCCGCCGTCGCCGCCGCCGCGCCGGGGTTTTTGGCCATGGAGTCGTCCAGTCACGTACCGCTACCTGACAAGTTCGGTAGTCGAAGCGATCCGGCGCGCGCCAGTGAAACGACGTCGCTGGCAGTTTATTGTTGTGCACAACAGCGGCACGCGGCAGGGCAATGCGCGTGTCTTCGATTATTACCACAGGCACGTTCGCCGGATGCAGAACGGTCTCGCCTATCACTTCGTTATCGGGAATGGCACATCAACCGGCAACGGCCAAGTCGAAGTCGGCGATCGATGGCGGCGTCAGATAAACGGCGGTCATGTGCACAGCGATTATTTGAACAATATCTCCCTCGGCATTTGTCTCGTAGGCGATTTCAATCGAGACCAGCCAACGCGCGCGCAGCTCGATGCATGTGAGGAACTCATTCGCTTTCTGCGAGATCGCTGCGGCAAAACCGAGAGAGGCCCGATACCGGTGAAGCCGCACCGCGACATCAACCCACCGCGCTGGCCCACGGATTGCCCGGGCGATGCTTTTCCTTATTCGTGGTTCCGCAGGTTTTAACGGTTCTGCGTCATCCTCGCGAAGCGCAGCAAAGTCGAAGGATCCCGCGAAATTACCGATAAAGTTTGCCACGAGATTTGATTCGCTCACTTCCCGTTCGCTCAGCCTCCGGCCTTCCCGTCCATGTCGCGGCTTCCCAGCCACTCCATTCTCGGCTGCGCTCGAGAGGACAGATTACTTCCGCGTGGCGACAATCAGATTCGCTTCCTTGTAATTCCATCGGTAACCGAATCCGAAGTCGAGCGGCTGCGGATTGGTTTGTTGGTAGAGTTCCTGCAGCCGGGGCTGATAATATTGTTTGAACACGTCGATGGGGCCGAGATAAACGCCAAAGAAACGCAGATTCCACTTGTTAGGATCGAAGTAAGCGAGCGGAATCCCTGAATCGTCCTGCACGATCATGTTGCTATGATCGAGAATGAAATTGCGAATGGTGCCAAAACCGCTTTCGAACAACAGGTACGATGGCGATTTTAGAAAGCTCTCGCCCGTGCCGAGACGTTGGCAAAATTTCAGGAAACCGGGACTTGCTTTGATGCCGCCGTCAGAAATATCGGTGGTAAAATAATATAGCGTCTGCCCGGTGCCGGATTCGTTGTCGGTGTAACGAATACGTACTCCATCGGTGCTACCGCCTTTTCTGCCGGGCGCGGCTTCTTCAAATACGCCGCCGCTGCTAAGCGATCCGACCGAGACGCTGGTGATCGATTTATTCGCGCGCGCGATGCAAGTGTAAAGAATCGGCAGCACGCCGTTCAAGTTCTGTTCGTGCAGATCGACCTTCATATCTTTTGTGATGAAGTAGGTCGTGTTGAGCGAGGACTTCATTGCGTTCTCCAGATTCCCGAGCGCGCCGGACAAGTTCGGGATGCGCAACGGGTCCGGTGGCGAGCCCAAAGCTTCTTTTCCGCAAAGCACGTACACTGCGGCCCTTGGAAAGAATTGATCCACATACAAAAAATCGGGCCCGCTAAACATGTAAAACACCACGGGTTTTGGTTGAGCTGATTCGGGGAGATACGTCGATTGCCATTCGTGCAATTTCTGGAGCTGCCTGAGGTTTACTTTTGAGAATTGCTCTTCAAAAAATGCAGAATGCGCCTGCCACGCTGGATCTCGCGTCAGCGGCGCGAGCGGCGAATTCTCCGACACCGGCATTCCGGCAAGAAAATGCGCAACCTCATTTGGACCGGTGTTGACCGGAATTGCTCGTGGCGCAACTTCCGGATTTTCCTGCGCGCAAACCGTCAGCGCACTCACAAGGCTGAGAGCTATCGATAGAGCGGTGCAATTTGTTTTCATGGCGAGCGATCACGGCGCTTTTGCGCGCAAAAATAGATTAGCAGACCCAACAGCGCCGTTGCTAAACCGGCCAGCGATTCGGCAGCGTGCGAGCGCAATAAATAAAACATCATCCAAATCGTGATTACCGAAAAAACAACAGGAGGAATGGGGTAAAGCCAAACCCGGTATGGTCGCGTCATTTCGGGACGCGTGAAACGAAGCACGATCACTCCCAGCACAGCAAGCAACGAGCAAAGCAGCAAACTGAATTGCGTGTAGCGGACCACGTTCTGGAAGCTTTGGGTCAGCAGAAGTAGATTCACGAAGAGCAGTTGCAGGAAAATGGCATTTATGGGGATGCCATTTTTATTTTTCCCGCCGAGCCATCGCAGCAGCCAATGATCTTCGCCCATCGACATGGTCACGCGTGGCCCAATCCACGTCATCGAGCTGATGGCGGCAACCAGGCCGAGACAAATGATAGCGCCGGCAAATCGCCCGCCGTTTTCGCCAAAAATGTGTTTACCTGCGATTAAGGCGACTTCGAGCTGGCCTTTCAATTCCTCCGCAGGCGTGGCCGCGAGAAAGATGGCGTTCAGCAGCACATAAATCACGATCACCAAGCTGGTGCCGGCGAGCAGGGAGCGTAGTACGTTTTTCTCAGGTCGCTTGATCTCGCTGCTGATATATGCCGACGCATTCCAACCGGAGTAGGAATACATCACGTAAACGAGTGCGACCGCGAATGGCCCGCTGAGGATCGCGGTTTTGTCGCCTGGGGCAGGCAAGAAACTGATCGGCTGTTTTGATGGAACGAAGAAGCCCGCGCCAATCAGCGCGCCGACAAGAAGCAATTTCACGAGCGTCGAAACATTGTGGAATACGCTCCCGACTCGCAGATTCACCACATGGAAAACCGTGACTATCCAAACAACTACGAACGACAGAACAAGCGGCGAACCGGCGCCGAAAACTCCGTTGAAATATTGCCCAAACGCCAACGCGGCGAGTGCAACAGGCGCTGCAAATCCAACCGTAGCAGAGACGAATCCCGCCATGAACCCAAGCGATGGATGATAAATTTTCGAGAGAAAATGGTATTCGCCGCCGGAACGCGGCATTGCAGCGGCGAGTTCACCGTAACAGAGCGCGCCGCAGAGCGCAGCAATTCCACCGATGACCCAGAGCATCAACAGCGCGAATCCAGACTGAATATCATTTAATTGAAAGCCAAGGCTCGTGAAGATGCCGGTGCCAATGATGTTGGAAATCACGATCGCGCACGCGGTCACGAAGCCGATGGTCCGCCTGGGCGGTGCAGACTTAACCGAAGCAGGCTGGGTAAGTGTGGTCATCCGTGGCAGATTCTCTTCAAGTTTCTTACTCCAGAATGCCGAACATCCAAGGTTCAACGCCAAGAACGGTTTTATGCTTTGCCAGACCACTTTCGTTGGTTGTCAGAAGCGCTTCCAGGTATCAGTTTGCAGGAGCATGAACGCATATCCCAGGCTCTCCGTCGAAACGGCCACGCAGTTGGCGGTTTTCCTTGCTAATCGTCCCGGCGCACTCGCGCGCGTGTGTGAGGCGTTGGCCAATGCCGGGATCAACATCTACGCGTTGGCTACATCTGATACCGTCGATCACACCGTTGTGCGGATGGTGGTGAGCGATCCTACGAAGGCGCTCATGCTCTTAGGCGAAGCCGGAGTACTCGCGCTTGAGAGCGACGTGCTCAGTATCGAGACCGCTAGCGAGCCGGGTGTTCTGGGTAAGATCGCGGAGCGCCTCGCCGAGGCCGAAGTGAACATTGAATACACCTATCTCGCCGCCGGCCGCGAAGCGGAAAAAGGTCTGATTATTTTACGACCATCGAATGTCCTAAAAGCGCGACGTGTGCTTGAGGGGCTTTAGGAAAATCGTTCGGCCGCCTGGTCCCTCATGGACGAATCTCGATTGTCGTGCCGTCCGGTGTAACCCGCCAGAGTTCCTCGATCTCTTCGTCGGTAACTGCGATGCAACCGGCGGTCCAATCGTTCCAGCGATGAAACGCGCCAATCCAGCCGCGTCCGTTTTGAATTCCGTGGACCATGATGTCATAACCCGCCGAAACTCCGCGTTCAGCGGCACGCTTAACGTCTTCACCCGATGGATAAGAAACGTGCAACGCCAGATGGAAACTGCTTTCCGGATTTCGGCCATCGATCTTGTAGATCCCTTCCGGCGTTTTCATGTCGCCTTCTTCCTGCTTCGCGCCTCGCGGATTCCGGCCCAAAGCCATTCGATAGGTCTTTATCTGATTACCATTTCGACACACTGACAATCGCCTCGCTGATTTTTCCACAACGATGCGATCGATCGTGGTTCCGGCTGGCAATAAATTCCAATTGTGATGCGCGTAGAGGTAAATCGCGAAAGCACAAATCAGAATTAGGGGAGCGAATATTATCGTGAGTTTCACGTTGTGAGGTTTCGATTCGAGTTTCAAGCAAACACAACTACGTCAGAATTTATCCCGCGCGCCGTTCCTCATTGCTAACATGGGACCAATGCCGGATAAATGCGCGGCCCGTTTATGACTCAATTACGAAGGTTTCTCGGTCAGCCGTATCCGCTAGGGGCAACCTGGATGGGTAATGGGGTGAACTTTGCGATTTTTTCCGAGCACGCCAGCAGCGTTGAGCTCTGCTTGTTCGACAGCATGGAAGACGCGAAAGAATACGTTCGAATCCCGATCAATGAGTGTACTGACCAGGTGTGGCATGTCTTTTTGCCCGACGCCCGGCCGGGACAGTTGTACGGTTTTCGCGTATCCGGACCGTACGCGCCAGAGAGAGGCCTGCGTTTCAACAGCTCGAAGCTCCTCCTCGATCCGTACGCGAAAGCGATCGTGGGAGCGGTGAACTGGGCCGATGAAGTGTTCGGTTATGTCATCGGGAATGAGAAGGAAGATTTGACTCAGGATTTGCGGGACGATGCGTCGGGCGTCCCGAAATCACTCGTGATCGATTCCGGATTCGACTGGCAGAATGACAAAAGGCCGGCGATTCCACTGCATGAATCCGTGATCTATGAAGTGCACGTTAAAGGTTTCAGCAAACTTTGGCCGCACTTGCCTGAGCATTTGCGCGGCACCTATGCGGGTCTGGCTAGTCCGCCTGCGATCGACTATTTCAAAAAGCTTGGTGTGACTGCAGTGGAACTGCTCCCCGTCCACGCTCACACCAATGAAAAACTTTTGGTTGAGAACGGCCTAACGAACTACTGGGGTTACAACACGATCGGCTTTTTCGCTCCGCATGCAGAATATTCCAGCAGCGGACAAATGGGGCAACAGGTTGCCGAGTTCAAAGCGATGGTGCGCAGCCTGCACTCTGCCGGCATCGAAGTGATTCTCGACGTGGTTTATAATCATACCGCGGAAGGAAATCATCTCGGACCAACGCTTTGTTTCCGGGGAATCGATAATCTTTCCTACTACTGGCTGCACCCTGAGAAACCCCGGTTCTATCTCGATTTTGCAGGCACCGGTAACAGTTTGAATCTGCTTAATCCACGGACGCTACAATTGGTGACCGACAGTTTGCGGTACTGGGTGGAGGAGATGCACGTGGACGGGTTTCGATTCGATCTCGCAACCGAACTAGCGCGCAATCATTCGGGGTTCAGTACGCTTCATCCGTTCTTCCAAGTAATTCAGCAGGACCCGGTGCTCTCGCAGGTGAAGTTGATCGCAGAACCGTGGGATGTCGGAGAAGGCGGGTATCAGGTAGGCAACTTTCCTCCACCCTGGTCGGAATGGAACGGCAAATACCGCGACGCGGTCCGCGGTTTTTGGAAAGGCGATGAAGGCCGCATTGGTGAAATGGCGTATCGACTCACCGGAAGCCCCGATCTCTACGAACATCACGGCCGGCGGCCTTACGCGAGCGTCAACTTCGTTACAGTCCATGATGGATTCACACTGACCGATTTGGTCAGCTACAACGAAAAGCACAACGAGCTGAACAACGACGAAAACCGCGACGGCGACAACAATAATCAATCGTGGAATTGCGGCGTCGAAGGTCCGACAAACGACCCGCAGATCGATGCATTGCGCGACCGACAGCGCCGCAATTTTCTCACGACATTGTTTCTTTCCCAAGGCGTGCCAATGCTCTGCGGCGGGGATGAGTTGGGTCGGACACAAAACGGCAACAACAATGCTTATTGTCAGGATAACAAGATCAGTTGGTTTAACTGGGAACGTGACGAAAAGCAGAATCAGTTTTTTGAGTTCACGCGAAGATTGATACAGCTCCGAAAAGAACATGCGGTTTTTCGGCGGCCGAAGTTCCTAAAAGGTCGCCGTATCCGCGGCTCGGAGATTCGAGATGTGATGTGGTTCAACCCCGGTGGCAACCAGATGACAGAGGAAGAATGGACGTCGCCGTTCGTGCGATGTCTCGGCATGCTGTTGAGTGGGGATGCAACCGACGTGCTCAACTTCGAGGGCGAAGCAGTCCGTGACGACACGTTTCTGTTATTGATCAACGCGCATTACGAGCCCATCGCCTTTGTCTTACCTGGCCAGGAACATCTCGAGTGGCAATTGATTCTCGACACGAACGACGCGGCGGGTTTTGTGGCGGAGCCGAAAGGATTTGCCTCGGGGGATGATGTCGATCTCGCCGGGCGAGCTTGTTGTTTGCTGCAACTTGTCGGCGGCACACAAGCTCAGGCGCGCGAAGAATCCTGGAAAAGGCGGCACGTCGAATTTCCCCGGTTCAGCGCCGAGGAAGAACGCGAGAGACGCAGCGGCTAACCGACGCGCCCACGTGCGGAACATACAAGTTTCAAACAAGCGCGATGTTGCAACGGCTAACGATTTTACTTATAGGATAGCAGACACGTGCGCCGCCAGTGATTTGCCATGACACCGAGTTCTCTTGTGATCGTCACTGATCGCGGCAGCTTGAAAGCTTATCGCGTACACGAAACGCCGACACGCGGACCGAGCCTGCAGCTCGTGCAAGCATTCGACATGACTGACGCGCACGGAAGACTCGTCGATAAGGTGAGCGACTCGGCCGGGCGGTTCCCTGTAACCGAAGGCGCGGGTGCGCACCGCGGGCCGGCGTCAATTGCCGAGCGCACGCAGTTGGTCACGGAGACGGACCGGCGAATTCAAAAAGAGTTGGCCGACCAAATCGCGAAAATTGTTTCGCAAAACGGCAAGGACGGCTGGTCGTTTGCAGCACCTGCGGAAATCCACGCGGCGATCGTAGATTTGTTGCCTGGCGATGTGCGACAGCGAATTGTCGAACACGTGAAATCGGATTTGGTAAAAGTCGAACCGGCCAGACTGATCAGCCATTTCCGATCGTTGCGTCAAATCTAAATGGAATGGTGGAGCCGCGATTTTTTGTTCCCTCAACGGCGACTAGCGCCCTAGTATCTAACTAATTATGCAACTGCCTGTTAAGATCTCGTATCGGGGTCTGGAAAAGTCTGACCAGATCGACAACGTCATTTTGGATTATGCACAAAGACTCGAAAGATTTTGTGATCACATTAACCGCTGCGATGTCGCAATCGAACAAACCAATCATAACCATCACAAAGGCAATCCATACCGGTGCCGCATTGATGTGACCGTGGCGCCGCGCCACGAGCTTGTGGCCGATGAAAGGCAAATGGATAACGGTACTCACGAACCGATCAAGAAGGTCATCCACGACGCATTCAAAACCATGGAGCGGGAACTGCGTCGTGTTGTAGACAAGCAAAGGCGCGACATTAAAACCCACGCCGACACGCGTTCGCCGAAATAATCCCGGCTGCCAGACGGAACGCATTGTTCTAGAGATATTGGCAGCGAGCCCAGTTGAACGCCGGCAGCGCGTCAGTCGCCTGCTGCTGCCAGACGTATTTTCGTCCCGAACAAATCAGTCCACGATCGGCTTCGCTCGTTTCCACCGTAACTTTGGGTGCCAAGCTTTGCCATCGCGAGGGATCAAAATGTGACGATTTCAAATTCTGTCTGCCAGTTGTGGCGACTGCAGCGCGGTGTCGCATTTCGCGATGATTTGACCGAAAGTCGCAGCAGGAACGAAGATAAGCGCCGACTCATGCATATCACCGAAATCATGCGGGGACATTCTCCTACGTTTTCGTTCGAGTTCTTTCCGCCCAAGACGCCACAGGCCGCGGAGACGCTCTATCAGACGATTCGCGATCTCGAGTCGTACATGCCCGATTTTGTCAGCGTGACTTATGGCGCCGGCGGCTCGACGCGTGAGTTGACCCACGATCTCGTGCAGCGCATTCAACACACGACAAAACTGGACCCCATCCCGCATCTTACCTGCGTCTGCCACAACGAAGAGGAAATCGAAACGATTCTCCGCCGATACGCAACGTCACTCATTGGAAACATTCTCGCGCTTGGCGGCGATCGGCCGGCTGGGATAGCTTACGATAAATCGCGCGACTCGTTCCAACATGCGATCGACCTGGTAAAATTTGTTCGCCGTTTCAACGAATCCGGCGCCCATCCTGACCGCCGAGGTTTCGGGATTGGAGTTGCTGGTTTTCCCGAAGGACATCCGGCCACGCCAAATAGACTGGTTGAAATGGATTATTTCAAAGCAAAGGTCGACGCCGGCGCTGATTACATTGTCACACAACTGTTTTTCGATAATCGCGACTTTCTCGATTTTAAGGAACGCTGCGCGCTCGCGGGTATTCACATCCCAGTTATCGCCGGAATCATGCCGATTACCTCCATCGGCGGACTGAAACGCATGGCCGATCTGGCTGGCGGTGCACGCTTTCCCGCGAAGCTATTGCGTGCTCTGCAGCCTTGCCAAAATGATCCAGAGATGGTCAGGCGAGCTGGCATTCAATACGCATTGGAACAATGCGATGATCTCATCGCTAATAATGTTGCCGGTATCCATTTCTACACGCTCAACCAGTCGGACGCTACTCGAATGATCGTAGACAGTCTCGGCATTGCGCGGCATCGGAATCTGCAAGCATCGAGCGTTTAACTGTAGCAAACGATTGGGCCGCACTTTCAGAGGCTTCGTGTCTTTTATGCATGATTCGAGCCGTTTTACACACAGCCGCTAACATTTGCGCAGACTGCGCGGCGTGCGCACACTCTCAGGGTGCTGACTGTCCGCCGCATTATTTTCTGGCAAGGTGCAGCCATCGTGGCTGCGATTTCCCTCGCGGTAATGCTTTCCCGCTTCTTTCCCGTTGTCAGTTTTGTTGGAGCCTTGCAAGAGGGTGTGATGAGTTGGGGCGCTTGGGCCGGGATTTGCTATCCATTGCTGTTTGCAGCTTGTAATATCCTTTTACTGCCGGGAGGTGTCCTCGCAGTGGGAAGCGGTTTCTTCTTCGGACTATGGTGGGGATTTTTGATCGTGTTTGCGGGCAACATCGTTTCGACCGCAATTTCGTTTTCGCTGAGTCGCTTCGTCGCTAGGCGGTGGTTTCAGCGAAAGCTCTCAGCTAACCCAACATTGAGGGCGCTTGGTCCCGCCGTTGAAAGCGAGAGCTGGAAGATCATTCTTTTGAGCCAGTTGCATCCGCTATTTCCTACCAGTCTGCTGAACTACTTTTATGGGCTGACGCGAATCCGCTTTAGTACCTACATGCTTTGGGCTTCGATTGGCCGTATGCCTGGCCTTTTCTTTTACGCATACGTGGGGACGCTGGGGCAGCTTGCAGTGCGCATCATGCGCGGCAAAAGTTACCCTAAGACACTCGAGTATTGGATTTGGGGGGGCGCGTTCATAACAACCGTGTTGCTCTTGGTTGTTTTGGGCCGTATCGCGCACCGAGCAATTCAGCCACCATTGAACCAGGGGCCCAAGAGAACCTCGAAGGATCGCCTAAATCCCAGTGTATTATCTGGATAATATACTTGCCACTATACGTTTATGTTTACCTTAGATAGTTACGACGTAGTAGTAGTAGGGAGCGGACACGCTGGAATCGAGGCGGCACTGGCGGCCGCCCGCATCGGCTGCCGCACACTGATGTTGACCCAGAATTTGGATACTATTGGGCAGATGTCGTGCAACCCTGCCATCGGCGGACTGGCAAAAGGGCATATTGTTCGCGAAATCGACGCCATGGGAGGAGCGATGGGGCTTAACGCTGATGCAACCGGAATTCACTTTCGAATGCTGAACCGAAGAAAGGGCCCGTCGGTACGTGCCCCCCGAGTTCAATGTGACAAGAAGGCGTACCAGTTTCGAATGAAAGCCATTTTGGAAGAAGCGCAGAATCTCGACATTAAACAGGGAACTGTATCACGCGTTATTCGCGATGCCGGAGCCGTGATTGGCGTCGAGACTGACATGGGTGTAACTATTGCCGCTCGGTCTGTCGTAATCACCTCTGGGACATTCTTACGAGGGCTCTTGCACATCGGCGAAAGCAGTAAGCCTGGCGGACGGATGGCGGACGCGAGTTCAAACCTCAGCGCCAGCTTACAGGAGATGGGACTCCAGGTGGGGCGATTCAAAACAGGGACGCCCTGTCGCCTAAATGCGCGATCGATTGATTTCACACGATGCTCGATTCAGCTCGGCGATGAACCGCCATGCGGCTTCGCCTTCAATTGTGAAGAGATCGGCACCGGCTTCGGTGAGATTTTCACTCTGAACCCTGTTCGTAACGGACAGTTCCACGTGGAACAATTGCCTTGCTGGATTACCCACACCACCCAAAGGACGCATGACATTATTCGAGCGAATTTACACAGGTCACCCTTGTACGCCGGGCGAATTAATGGGGTTGGTCCGCGATATTGTCCTTCGATTGAAGATAAGGTCGTCAAATTCACAGATAAACCCTCACATCAGTTGTTCCTTGAACCAGAAGGGCGGCACACCAACGAGTACTACGTCAATGGAATCTCCACCAGTCTGCCATATGAAGTTCAGGTCGATTTTTTGCATTCGATCCCGGGCTTGGAGGAAGCAGAAATTATGCGGCCTGGCTACGCGGTGGAATATGATTATTTTCCGCCAACGCAACTGCTACCGACACTTGAAACGAAGATTGTCAGCGGGCTCTACTTAGCCGGCCAAGTTAATGGCACTTCGGGTTACGAAGAAGCCGCAGCACAAGGCTTGATTGCGGGAACTAATGCAGCTTTAAAAATCAAAGATCGTTCGCCTTTAGTCTTAAGCAGGAGCGAAGCGTACATCGGCGTTCTGATTGATGATCTCGTCACTAAAGGGACAGAAGAACCGTATCGCATGTTTACGAGCCGTGCTGAAGATCGGTTGTGTTTGCGACACGACAATGCCGATCAGCGCCTTACCGGTAGGGCCTTTGATACCGGCCTTGTCAGTGAAGCAAGATTTCACAGTTTCAAACAGAAAATGCACCTGCTAGAGCAGGCGCGCGCGCTAGCTATCCGAACTAAGTTAAACGGAAGTGCGATTTCTCGGCTTCTCAAGCAGCCCGATTTTGATGTAACATTGTTGCCGGGTGACATACTATCAAGCCTCCCGCTTTCGATTTGGGAACTTCTTCAAACAGACTTGAGATACGAAGGATACGCAGCCCGCCAGTCGGAGCAGAATCAACGGATCGACCACAAACGAAATCAGAAGATTCCAGATGGCCTCAACTACGATAAAATTGCCGGGTTGAGGTCGGAAACCAGACAGAAGCTATCACGTTTGCGCCCCCCCTCATTGGGACAAGCGGCACGCATCAGCGGAATCACTCCATCCGATATCTCTATTTTACACATTTGGTTGAATCGGAATACATTACATAATATACACTCCGATATTCGAGAGTTAAGATAGTTCTTACTGTGATGGTCACCCTGGCCACGATCGTAATTGGCAGCTATCTCTTGGGATCGATCCCTTTCGGCTATGTGGCTGGTCGGCTTGCTGGGATCGACGTCCGAAAAGCTGGCAGCGGTAACGTTGGCGCTACTAACGTGGTGCGTGTCCTTGGCAAGCAATATGGTTACCCGGTATTTGCCTTAGACGTTTTAAAAGGATTCGCGGCCGTAAAGATCTCGATGTTGATGGCGTCCGGACGGCCGCCCGAGTGGAATTCGCCCGAGATATTTGGAATTCTCGCAGCTACGTCTAGCGTCCTGGGGCACGTGTATCCACCCTGGCTTAAGTTCAAAGGAGGAAAAGGCGTTGCTACTTCTGCGGGGGCACTCTTGGCGTTGACGCCGGTCGCAACACTCATAAGCGTTGCTGTTTGGATAATTGTCTTCTGGTTGACCCGGTACGTTTCATTGGCTTCTGTCGTAGCTACGGTCGCCTTACCGATCGTTATTCTCATGATTAGATCGTCTGACGAAAAGAGTGGGAAACTTTTAGTTTATTCTTCCGTCTGCGTCGCGGCACTTGTCATTTGGCGTCATCGTTCAAATCTTTCGCGACTGATTCGCGGCACTGAACCGCGTTTTACTCGAAAGCGAGAATTGTGAACACAGCAATCATAGGTGCTGGTGGTTGGGGAACGGCGTTGGCTAGTTTGTGGGCAAAAGACGGTCGGCAAATTGTTCTCTGGGGCCACAACGCGGATCGGGCGATACGCATGCAAAAGACTCGCGAAAACAGCGACTATCTTCCGGGACTCCGCCTTCCCGAGTCAGTACATGTTACCTCGGAACTGGGTAATTGCGCCGATTCCGAACTGATCGTACTTGCGACTCCCTCTGCCGCATTGCGCACCATCGCAGCGCATTTGGCAAAAGTAATTGGCCCAACTCGTGCCGTATTCCTGAGTTGCACAAAAGGCATAGAATATCGCAGCGGGATGAGGATGACCGAAATCCTGCGCGAGACCTTCCCAAAGAATAAAATCGCGGCGTTGTCCGGACCAAATCTCGCGGTCGAAGTCGCGAGAGATCTTCCCACCGCGGCTGTGGTTGCGTGTGACGATGTCGAGAGCGCCGCGAGGCTGCAGACCGCGTTGGGAAGCCCACGCTTCCGCGTTTACACCAGCTTGGATGTGGTCTCGGTTGAGCTGGGCGGTGCGTTGAAAAATGTGTTCGCCATCGCCGCTGGGATCAGTGACGGTCTTGGACTCGGCGACAACGCCAAAGCAGCATTGGTTACTCGGTCATTGGCTGAGCTGGTTCGGTTCGGAGTAGCCATGGGTGGGACGGCGAATGCTTTTTATGGCCTAAGCGGCGCGGGTGACCTGATACTGACGTGCTATAGCGAGGGCAGCCGGAATCATAGCATTGGGAAACGACTCGGCCGAGGTGAACCGTTGCCAGTAATCCTGGACTCAACGAAAACGGTCGCGGAAGGCATTCCGACAGCGCGAAGCGCTTGGGAATGCGCGCGGCGCTTGAATATCGCTACGCCTATTACCGATGAGGTATATGCGATCTTGTATAAACAGAAAAAGCCGGACGTTGCCTTGGAAGAACTGCTGAAGCGCGAGCCCAAGCCTGAACAGGCTTAGCCACGAAGCTTAAAGGAGCTATTTATCTGGCCAGCCTCAAATTTGCTGGCTTGCTTCATTATATCTTTTGCAGAATTCGGCGATAACGGCCGGGTATAGTTCGTGCTCCAGGACTTGAATCCGAGCATGCAGGCTCTCCGCCGTGTCGTTAGGCAAAATCTTTACCTCTTTCTGTGCCAGTATTCGCCCGTGATCGATTCGTTCGTCGACGTAATGCACCGTGCAACCGGTCACAGTTTCGCCTGCGACGAAAGCTTGTTTCCATGATTCAAGTCCTGGGAATTTAGGCAGAAGCGATGGATGAATGTTGATAATGCGACGGGGGAACGCTTTGAGCGTTGGTTCATGCAAGACACGCATGAAACCGGCGAGAATGACAAGTTCGACACCGGCATCGCGCAACATTTTCACGAGCTGCTCTTCTATTGCCGGCTCCAATCGCGTACGAAATCTGCCCGGCGGCAAATACGCATTTGCCACACCAAATTTGCGCGCGATATCAAGGATCGGTGCATCCAGCACATCCGAGACGACCAGGCGCGCTTCCGCAGGGAGATCGCCCGACCGGATGCGCTCGAGGATCACGCGGCAGTTACTGCCCTTCCCCGACCCGAGAACTCCAATTGGAAGGCTTTTCATTCTAAATCGGTTTTTTTAACTCCTGCCCTTACAAATCTGCTCGATCAATCCGGAAGTTGAATACCCTGCTTCAAATGGGATGATCCGAATCGCCGCTTCAATTTCCTTTAATATTACAACCTCTTCTTCGTCTAGCGTCCGCGGGGTGTAATCGCCGCCTTTGACATAAACGGCAGGGCGAACCGCCGCGAGAAACTTTGTGGCCCTGAGTTCGGGAAAAACCGTGACCAAATCTACGCATTCCAATGCCGCGAGGATCTCCGCGCGATCGCGTTGGGTTGTGATCGGGCGCCCTGTTCCTTTTAACTCAAGGACTGAACAGTCACCGTTCAAGCCAACAACCAGAAGATCGCCCAGCGCTCGTGCCGCCTGCAAATACCGCACATGCCCAACGTGCAACAGATCAAAACATCCGTTTGTGGCTACAATCTTCTTCCCGGCCGACCGCAGCTTCTCGCACCGATCGGGAAGCTCCTCAAGCTCGACGATTTTTGAACTCATTCCTTCTCCCTGATTTTCATATTGCGCGTCAATCGCAGTTGGCCTTTAACTGGTTTGCGCACGTTCTTGCAAGAATGGTCAAAGGAAAAACAAAACGCAACGCGGGAAGATTACCTGCAAACGGCGGCTTCCAAATCCGCCAGGGTCCAATGGTGCATCTGGCCGGACATCCATCACAGCCTGACGTCGATGATCGCATCGCGCCGACAAGTATGTGTGGGCAGCCATTTCTCTTCGCCATCGCACGTGACCCCCGCACAATCTTCGTCAGTTGGAATATTGATTGGCGATTTGTCTTTGAAAAGGCTATGCCGGCGCATCGAGAAGTGCATCTTCAGGTGATAGACGGGGAGGGCGGCGTAGAAACCAGAGTTGCCGTCGAACCGATGAGCGGAATGCACTACGTAACGATATCCGGTTTGCACAACTCGTACCGTGTGGAGATCGGCTATTTTCAGGTATTCGACACTTGGCATTCTGTCGCGATGTCGAGTGAGATTGAAATGCCGCCGCAAGGAAGCGTTGGGTTTGCTGATGTAGATTTGGCGACCATTCCGTTTCATCTCAGTTTCCAAAAGCTCGCCAATTTCTTCGGAGTGGCTAATGACACGTCGGTAGCGAGGGTAGTTTCAGAATTTCAAAAGCGGGTATTAAGCGGCCACAAGCCTAACGAGGCAATACCGTCCGACACACGAATTCTCCGAAACCTGAACCTCTCCCTGCCTGAAATAGGAGCCGCACAGCGCGATTTTAAAAAGATCGACACCGAAAAGCTCGCCCGGCGCGCCCGCGCAATGATTTCAATTCGCCGCGACCAGTCCAGCGCATGGATTCGAAGCGAGAGTAGCTGGAGTTAAGCTTCTGCTATGGCTTAGCGCGTCAGTTGAATGCCTTCGGGCATTTCCGGTGGTGGCGCGCTGATGCGGCTGTGCCGTTTGCCGTAGCTAAAATAGAAGATCAGTCCAATCACAAGCCAAACAAGCAAACGCATCCAATTCGTCCAGCCAAGACCATAAATCATCGCCCCGCAAACGATGATGCCGAGCGTGGAAACAACCGGCACCGCGGGTACGCGAAATGCACGTTCGAGATCTGGACGTGAAGAACGCAAGATCCAAACTCCGGCGCAGACAAGAATGAAGGCAAAAAGCGTTCCAATACTGGTCATCTCGCCTACGATGTCCTCCGGAATGAATGCGCCGAAGGCGCCGGTGAACAAAAAGAAAAGAATGTTCGACTTGTACGGCGTTCTAAATTTCGGGTGCACATCGGAAAAGGTTTTCGGGACAAGTCCGTCGCGACTCATCGAATAGAAAACGCGCGATTGGCCAAGCAGCATCACGAGAATTACGGATGAGAAGCCGGCAAGGATAGCGACTGTCACAGACTTCGACAGCCATTCAAAGCCGGGCATGTATTTCGTGATCGCGAATGCTACGGATGCTTCCCGGCCATGGCTGCGGAAATCCTGGACGGTCGCGAGGCCGCTCAAGACGTACGAGAAGAGCACGTAAAGCACCGTGCAGATTACCAGAGAACCCAGGATGCCGATCGGCATATCACGCTTAGGATTTCGCGCCTCTTGCGCCGCCGTGCTAACCGCATCAAACCCGATGTATGCGAAAAACACAACGCCCGCCGCGCCGAGAATGCCGAGGATTCCTCCGTACGCGTGGCTGATGCCTTGTGGTGTGACGTACGTGGTTGGCGCTGGAATGAGCGGCGTGTGGTTCGCCGGATTCACAAAGTGCCACCCGATGCCGATCACGAGCAACACGATGGTTACCTTCAAAATCACGATGATCCCATTTACGAATGCCGATTCTTTGGTACCGCGAATCAGCAGCAGGGTCAGCAATAGTAGGATGAACACGGCCGGCATGTTCATAATGCCGTGAACACCGGTATTGATGTCGTGTTCAAAGGGCGAGTGTGCCCATTGGTAGGGTATGCGCATGCCGAACCAGTCGAGGACGCGATTTGCATATTCGCTCCACGCGATTGCTACAGTCGCCGCGCCGACCGCGTACTCGAGGATCAAATCCCACCCAATGATCCATGCGACGAGTTCGCCCATCGTTGCGTAGGAATAAGTATAGGCGCTGCCGGCAACTGGGATCATCGAGGCAAATTCGGCGTAACACAGGCCGGCAAACGCGCAGCCGATTCCTGCTACGACGAACGCGAGCACGACTGAAGGACCCGCACGATCGGCAATTGCCGCGGCAGTTCGCACAAACAGACCCGCCCCGATGATTGCTCCAATACCCAGCATGACCAAATTAACCGGCCCGAGGGACCGTTTGAGGCAATGTTCGCCGACGTCCTGCGCCTCGGTCATCAGCCGCTCCAACGGTTTTCTTGCGAATAAACCTGCCATGCGTTGTGTTCTCCTTCGCTAGCCAGCGGGCGGCTGCCCGGTTCCGCTTCGAGTTTGATTTGCGTTTTTCCAGAGGAAATAAACGGGGACACCGGTCAACACGATCACCAGGCCCGGCCACGTCGTTTGTGCTCGGTAGGCCAGCAGAACCAGCATGATCGCCGTAGCACCGACCATGTAAAGCGCCGGCAAAATCGGGTAACCCAATGCGCGGTACGGACGTTCGGCATCTGGCCGCGTTCGGCGAAGCACGAATATCCCTGCAATCGTCAGCACGTAAAAAATTAGAGCGGCGAAGATAATGTAGTCCAACAGATTACTGTAAAGATTACCGTAGCTCACGGCTCCGCTTGTGGTATCAACGTTTCGCGTGCGCGGGAGCACCAGCACCGCAGTCCAGATTCCTTGCATCACGAGAGCGGTGGCAGGTACGTGTTTCGAATTGAGCCGTGCTGTTGCTTTAAAGAACAACCCATCCAGCGCCATTGCGTAATACACACGCGCTCCTGCCAGAATCAGTCCATTACAACACCCGAATGTAGAGACCATGATGGCGACCGCCATTATCCCAGCGCCTGCGCCGCCGAACATTACCTCCATCGCCGCAGTGCCGACGCGATCGTCCGGAGCGTGCTGGATTTTTTCCAACGGGAGCACGCAGAGATAAGCCACGTTCGCCAGCAGATACAACGTAATAACCAACGCGGTGCCGAATAGAAGCGACAACGGAATGTTTCGCCGCGGCTCGCGCACCTCACCAGCGGTGAACGTAATGTTATTCCAGGCATCCGAGGAAAACAGCGAACCGACTTGGCCAACACAAACTGCGATCAGCATCCCAAGCGCGCCGCCAGCCGCAGAAACAGCACTGACGAACGGCAGATCCGATGTGATCGGAGAAGCCGCGGCCGGCGTCCAGAAATTCGTGAAATTAGCATGTAATGCATTGGCGTTGCGTCCCACAAAAATGCCCAGCGCGATCAACGCCATCAGTGACAACGTCTTCGCGGAGGTAAAAACATTCTGGATCAGCTTACCCAGCGCTAATCCACGCGTGTTTACGAACGTCAGGAGAACGATAATCAAGATTGCGACTAGTTGCTGGGTGGAAAGGCTGATGGCGTAGCGCTGCGAGAGCGTGATTGGCGAGACAATCCATTGCGTCGGCGAAACTGAATCAGTTAACACGCCGAGAAATCGCGCGAACGCCACTGCGACCGCAGCAATTGTGCCGGTCTGGATCACGAGGAACAGCGTCCAGCCATAGAGAAATCCCCACAACGGACTGTACGCCTCGCGCAGATAAACATATTGGCCGCCGGCCCGAGGCATCATTGCAGCGAGCTCACCGTAGCTGAGCGCAGCGACAACGGTGAGCACGCCCGTGACGGCCCACACCACAAGCAACCATCCAGCCGAGCCAACCAGCCGCCCAATATCCGCCGACACAATGAAAATTCCCGAACCGATCATCGAGCCGGCCACTAACATCGTGGAGTCGAGCAAGCCAAGCCCACGAACGAAGTTTTGATCGCTAGCAGGCGTCTCAGTTACCGGAGTGGTCATTTTGGTCGGCTGGACTTGCCGGAGGAGTTAATCATCACGCACGGATGCACTGCAACGCCAAAAAACCGCGTAAAGTTGTTTACGTAAAAAAATAAGCGTGTAATCTCCCCGCCACCGATGACCTCAAATCATCTGCTGCGCGCACGACGCTTGCTGTGGGTTTGCGGCGCTGCGCTTGGTTTTTTTTTAGTCATCGAATTTGCTGCTACGTCGCGTGGGGCTGTCGCGCGACCAGCGCCGCAGTTTGAAGCATTGCCGCTCGTCCGCTCGCGACAAAATCATTTGTTACTGCGTGCGTTCATTAACGGCAAACCCGCATGGTTGACGGTCGATAGCGGTGCGCCCGTGAGCGCGATTGCCCTGAATCGCCGGCAATATTTCAAGCTCAAACCGATCACCTCCAAATCAAGTTTGCCAGCACGGGTCCAAATCAACGGTGCATTCAACAATGTGGCGATCGCGCGCGAACTGCGAATCGGCGGACTGAGTCTGGTCGATGAGCCTGTTGTCACGGTCGATCTCGGCGGTTCTGCGCGCGCTGCGCGAATGGCGCACGAACCACAGATCGACGGAATCATCGGAGCGGACATTCTTTTCCCGACACAAGCAGTGCTCGATTGTGAAAAGCAGTTACTGATTCTGAAGACCGATCCGAATGTCCTTGGGAGCGTCCCCGGTTTCAGTCGGCGTGGCTTACGCGCTGTTCCGATTCAGGTCAGCGATGGTTACAATCTTTTCGTAAACGGAGCAGTGAACGGAACAGCGGCGAAACTTATGGTTGATACGGGCTCGTTCACCACACTATTGCACCGTTCGTTCGTTCGCCGGATGCGAATTGCCACTCACGAGACCCCATACAGCTCCTCGGCTGTAAACCTTAAAGAGCGCGGCGTGCGTGTGGCGAACATTCGCAAGCTGACCGTCGGCTCGGTCAATATCATGGGGAAGGACGTGGGCGTCATAGACCTCGAAGGACTCATTCACGACGGATTGTTAGAAGGATCGCCACCGGTCGCCGGGTTGCTGGGCGCAGAAACGCTGCGACGGCACCATGGCATCATCGATTTCGGCACGCGGACGCTTTATCTGAGATAAAAAGCGTGCGTCGCTCTGTCTGTTTCGATTGTGAAGAGAGTCGCCTGCACGCCGCAGCTTTAGCGTAGGCGAAAGCAATCTCTCGATTTTCTGCTCGTGAACCGAATCACTCACGCATTTGTTTTGGCAGCGGGTTTGGGCACGCGCCTGCGTCCGTGTCTTATGTCATTCCGAGCGAAGTCGAGGAATCTCAAATATTCCTCTTTGTGAACGACATCCTACAGGCATTTGTATTAGCTGCTGGTCTTGGCACGCGCCTGCGTCCGTTGACCGATGAGCTGCCGAAGCCGCTCATCCCGATCTTTCAAAAGCCGCTCATTACTTTTGCGCTCGATCATTTGATAGCCGTCGGAGTGAACAGATTCGTCATCAACACGCACCGGCATCCGGAATTGTTCCAAAGTTTCTTTGCCACCGGCGAGTATGCCGGCTTTCCCACTTCCCTCGTTCACGAACCGGACCTGCTCGAAACAGGCG
>JBARMF010000041.1:0-2682 GCA_049802315.1 Candidatus Udaeobacter sp. | reverse complement strand
ACACTCGTGACCAATCGAACGCTGCGAGAACGCATGGGGAACTCCGCTCGAGACAGTGTTATCGACCGAAGTTGGCCGCGCGCCTTCGCAAAGTTCTGGGCCGCGACCGAGGTTTAAGAACGCGCCGGATTCGCGCCCGGCCACCCGCGGCGTCAATTGACCTTTGATCTTCCAGATCGGCCATGTCGTCTATTCGGCGCCTGCCCGAGCCACGAATGGTCCGTACAACTTCCAAAAGTAATAGGCTGATGCGGCGAAACCAATCGCGATAACGATTGATCGAACCACTGTGCGGTTCGCGCGATGTGAGACCATTCCCCCAACATAGCCGCCAACAAGACCACCGATCGCCATCGGCACAGCGTAATTCCAGTTCACATCACCTTCGAGCACGAGCACCAGGACTGCCATGCCTCGCATGCAAAGAGTGAGGAAGTTCTTGAGCGCGACCACATGCCGGATGTCTCCCCGCGAGATAAAACTCAGCGCGCCGATCATCAGGATACCAATCCCGGAGCCGAAGTAGCCGCCATACAATCCCACCAGAAAAATGCCAGCAATTGCGACAGGCCACAACGCCACCGTGATGTCCGGATGCACGCTACCACTTTCATCGCGTCGAACCAGGATGGGCCGCAGCACAATGATAACAGTGGCGACTAACACCAACCACGGTACTAACTGAATAAAGCTGCGATTACCCGTCCGGCTGAGCAATACAGCTCCGATCAAACCGCCGAGCACGCTTGGAATCAGAAGCAGCCATAACCATCCGCGACCAAGGACTCCTTCTAACTGATCCCGAGTACGCCATACAGCCGTGGGATAAGCAAAGAACAGAGCGATTGCGCTTGTGGCGTCGGCTGTGACCGGCGTTAGGACGAGCATTAGCAAGGGGAACGTGATTAGTCCGCCGCCACCGGCCAAGGCGTTGATTGTTCCCGCCAGAACAGTGGCAAGGAAAAGCAAGAAATAACTCATCGTCGCCTTTTCTTGCTCATGCTCCTGCTCGTCCGCTCAGTTTGGTAGGGACGGCGCGCTGCGCCGTCCGGACATCGCAGCGCGATGTCCCTACCACGGCAATGCATCCAGATCGACGTTGCCGCCGGTGAGAATAATTCCAACACGTTTTCCGGTGATGTCGATTTTGTCTTCCATGATCGCCGCATACGGCACTGCCGCCGATGGCTCGACCACTATCTTCATCGTCTCCCAAATTGTGCGCATCGCCGAAACAATTGCTTCCTCACTCACGGTTACGATGTCGTCCACGTATTGCTGAATGATCGCAAAGTTTGGTTCGCCGATATTTGTGCGCAGGCCATCGGCGACGGTGAACTTTTTTTCAGTCACAAGGCGGCGTCCGGCACGAAACGATTGCGCCGCATCATCCGCATTCTCAGGCTCGACCGCGATCACTTTTATCTGCGGCCGCATCGATTTCGCGGCGATCGCTGTGCCCGACAACAGACCGCCCCCGCCGACTGGGCACATGATCACATCAAGGTCGGTAATATCTTCCAACAGTTCCATTGCTGCTGTCCCCTGCCCCGCTATCACGTGCTCGTTTTCAAATGAATGAATCAACGTTGCGCCGGTTTTGTTGATCACCTCCGCGCATTTAATTTCACGCGACTCCTCGGTTGGTTCGCAAAAGGCAACCTGCGCACTGTAACTCTCCACTGCGCGGATCTTCACTTTCGCGGAATTTGAGGGCATTACGATATGCGACGGGATTCCGCGTAATTTCGCTGCACGCGCCACCGCGGCACCGTGGTTACCGGAAGAATGCGTTGCCACGCCGCGTCGCGCTGTTGTCTCATCAAGCGAGAAAATGGCATTAGTCGCACCGCGTGCTTTGAAGGCACCAACCTTCTGAAAATTTTCGCACTTAAAAAACAGCAACGTCCTGCACGCGTCATTCAGCCACGAATTCGTCAGGACGGGTGTGCGATGAATGTATGGGCGAATCCGTTCATGCGCTGCGCGGATTGCAGCAAGGTTGATTGATCCAACTAGTTCGACCATCCGAAAAAGGCGTCGATGACGCCGAAAGTGTCAATGTGATTCTCGAGTCGTCGGACTGTGAAAGTGCTCGGGACGCGGTCCGATTCCAATGAACCTGGCGGGGATTTGTCGCAGGATTGGAAACCATTTCAGCAAGTGAAAGACAAAGGGCAACGACGCTTTGCGATCCGACGTACGGCCAGTGACCACGCGACGATGAATGAAAACCTGCATTGCTTGAATGAGCCGCGTCGGCCATTCCCTGCGCGCCTGCACTTTGCGCAGATCATCCACGGAAACCGGACCGATTCGCAATTTTCCGGCCAACAAATTGGCAGTCGCGACTGCGTCCTGAATAGCGAGATTGATGCCCACGCCGCCCGCCGGTGACATCGCATGCGCAGAATCGCCGATGCAAAGCAGTCCGTCGCGGCACCAATCGCGCAGGCGATTGATCTGCACCGTCAGCAATTTGATTTTGGACCAATCATCAAGCACAGCGACGCGGTCGCGCAGAAATCCGGCAAAGCTGACAATGTCGTTTTGAAGTTGCTGCAGACCGCGTGCTTTGATGTCTTCGAAGCCGCCCTTGGGAATTACGAAGCCGCACTGCCAGTAATCGCCGCGGTCGAGTAACACGAGCAATTCGCCTTGTTGAAAAAAGCCGAATGATTG
>JBARMF010000040.1:0-10470 GCA_049802315.1 Candidatus Udaeobacter sp. | reverse complement strand
CGAGCGAGCTGCCTCAAGACGCAGTCGCGATTCGTGATTCAACGCTCCGTACAAAAGAAATCTTCCACCGAAAACCGGGGGAAGACTTCTCAAAGAAAAGAATTTCAGCTTTACTGCGCAGGCGGCGACTCCGCAGGTGTTTCCTCGGTGCCAGCCGGCGAATCAGTGGTGCCAGCCGGCGATTCCGTGATGGCAGCTGGAGCTTCCGTTGCAGCGGGACTGGTCACTTCGGTCGTCGCAGGAGGCGGAGTCGTGGGAGTAGGACTTGTCTCAGGAGTGACAGTTTCAGTTTTTTGCTCGCACGCCGCGAGAAGCGCGGCTCCGGCCAGAATGCAGATGTATTTCTTCATAGTTAGAGACGCACATTGCTTTAGTTGATCAATCTCAGCAAGCGCAGTTTTTGACCGCGCAGAATGCTGCTTGAAACACAAATGGCTCGTCACGAGCACTAAAAAGGTGCCTCCCATTTCAAGCCATGCGCCGCGGCTACCGCGTCGCAAGTAAGCCGGCCATCGCGCGTATTGATCCCGCCGATTAGCGTCGGCTGCTTCCTGCACGCGCCCTCAAGACCGATGTTGGCCAGCAGCTCCACGTAACGATAGGTAACGTTCGTAAGCGCTTGCGTCGCGGTGCGCGCGTACGCTGCGGGCATGTTTGCAACACAGTAATGCGTCACGCCTTCCTCGACGTAAACCGGATCGAGGTGCGTCGTTGGTCTCGACGTTTCAGCGCAACCGCCCTGATCAATCGAAATATCCACGAATACGCTGCCGCGTTTCATCTTTCGCAACATCGCACGTGTGATGAGCTTCGGCGCTTTGGCTCCTGGCAAAAGGACCGCGCCGATGAGCAAATCGCAACCGGGCATTAAGTCATCCAGATTTGCTTCGTTCGAATAAAGCGTGTGCAGGTTTTCCATTGCGATATCGAGAAATCGCATACGCTCGACGTCGACGTCGAGAATTGTGACATCGGCGCCGAGACCTCTGGCCATCCGTAAGGCGTTCACGCCCGAAGTTCCGCCACCAACGATGACTACTCGGCCGGGCAACACGCCCGGAACGCCGCCCAGCAAAACTCCGCTGCCACCGTTGTACTTGGCGAGAAAATTTGCGCCCATTACCACTGACATGCGACCGGCAATTTCGCTCATCGGCTCCAGCAGCGGCAAACGATTGGCCACCTGGATCGTCTCGTACGCCACGCCAGTCACACCTGATTTCAGCAAAGCCTCAGTGAGGGATTTGCTCGCTGCAAGGTGCAGATAGGTAAAAAGGATTTGGCCCCTCCGCAATAATGGGAACTCTGCTTGGAGAGGTTCCTTAACTTTCACAATCATGTCAGCACGCGCGAAAACGTCTTTTGCCTGGCCTACAATTTCCGCGCCCGCTTTCACGTAGTCCTCGTCGGGATAGCCGGAACCGAGCCCGGCATTCGTTTCTACCAAAACGGAGTGACCCTGCTTGGTAAGTTGAATCGTCGCAGACGGCAGCAACGCAACGCGCTGCTCTTGTTCCTTAATCTCCTTTGGTACACCGATGATCATGACGCGAAGTGAGAGTGATTAGTGGGAAATCATGTCCGGAATCAAGCTAAATCACGTCGGACGTCTCACTTCTTGCTTAATTGAGCGAGGGATCATCTGGGGCAGCGGCAAGCATTTTATACCACGGCCCCAGTGTTCGCATAATGTCGAACCACAGATTTGGCAGGCGATCAAGTTTCAGAAGCGATGGATTCGCATTCTGCACAACCCACGCTTTCTGCTTCACCTCGCTCTCGAGTTGGCCGGCGCCCCAGCCCGCGTAGCCGACAAAAGCGCAAACCGTAACCAGGTTCTTACGTCCCTGAGCATCGCTTCCTTCGTCAAAGGCGATGTTGTGATTGAGTTTCAGACCTGCGCCCTTCTTCCATTCAAACGCCGCAAACATCAGTTGGTTTTTTCCAACCGGACCGCCCAAAAACACCGGCACATTGGCGAGCCCGGCCGGTGGCTCACCGGAGACCAGTTCGGCCACTGGCCGGTCAAGCGGGCGATTGATTATCACGCCCAACGCGCCCTCAGTAGGCTCATGCTCGGAAACAAAAAGCACGGTGCGCCGAAAATTCGGGTCGAGCATATTCGGGTGAGCGACCAGCAACGAACCGGCAAAATTGCGCGACGCCCCTTCATCGCCCAAATCACGCATCCCAAATTAGAGACCGCTACGCGCGCTAGTGCAACCCCCGGGATCGCCCTTGCGTTCGACATTCTGTTCAGTCTGTCGTGGCCTCATTTACTGCGGAAATCGCAACGGCCGAACTCCGCGAAAATTTTTCGAACTTTTTGTGTAGAATTTTGTTGCCAGCGGACGAAACCTCGCTTACAGCGTTGAAAGTTTTCTACGATTGTTCTGGGGGGAACAGCCGCCCTTCACGCCTATCGGGCGTGGGGGGCGGTAATTTTTTGGGGGAGAAACGTTCGTCGCTTTCTTCTTGCTCGTGATCTGCTCTTGCTCGATGCGTGTGAACACAAAGGCTTAACGCCGAACGTCCAATGTCGAAATCTGGAATTCCGCATCGCGTCGCGTGGCCAATCGCGTTGACGCTGGTGGCACTGATTGTTGCAACGACGATTGTCGTCATCTTCTTGCGTGTAGAGAGCTGGCCGGCTCGCACAGCGCGGCAAAGCACGGCTGAGCTGGAGAGGCTTGGCAAAAATCTGCGCACTGCGTTCGTCGACATCGCGCATTTGCAGCCACGGATCACGATTAATGACCGCGTTTACATGGAACAGACGACGCCGGTAAGCGAGCTGGTCGTCCTGTCACGCCGCATCGAAGTCGAACACGAATTGCTCCATACGTGGGCCGGCAGCTCCAAACGCGTGAAGCTGCATGGCACATTCATTGCCAAAGCCGGGTTCGATCTGAGGAAAGGCGTCTCGATCGATATTCGCCCAGGTGAAATCATGGTGCAGGTGCCGCACGCACAGATTTTGGGCGTTGAGCAGCAACAAGTAGACGTGCTCGCATTCGAAAACGGGTTATGGAACCGCATTTCCGGACAGGACGTTCAAAGCGAATTCTCAGTGCTGCCTGACTTGGCTTGGAAGAAAGCAACAGAGAGCGAGCTGTCCGCTGAAGCTGAAGAAACTTTGAGGGAGCAACTCGAGCAACGGATTCACACCGCGCAGCCGTTGCGTTTGGTGTTCAAAGACGAGAAGAAAAATGAATAGTGGTAAGTCAACTGCGATCAGTATCCAAGTGACACACACAGGTGTAATCACCGATTATCGCTCTTCCTTACACTGATCACCTCTTTGTCTCGCAGGCATGCCGTCTAAGAATAAAATCTTCCTCATTATTCTGGTGATCGTCATCTTGTCGCTCGCCTCTGTTCTGCTTGCGCCAATTGCAGTGTCCAACGGAGTTCGCCTCTGGGTCTGGTGGTTCGCTCGTCAGGAAGGCTTCGTCGCCACTATCGACGGGGTCGACGCGCCTTTTCTGCGTCCCATTGTCATTCGTCAGCTTCACCTGAAAAGCGTCCGTGACGATGCGTCCCGCGTTGATATCACTCTGCTGGACGCGCGAGTTCTTTTGAATCTAAAGCACGTCTTTCTGCACCTGAGCGGCCGCGACATCCGAAATATCTCCGTTGGAGAACTCCACGCCGAACTGCACCGCGCGAATCCAAGCGTGCAAGCCCTAAGCGACCGCGGTTGGGCGACACTTCATCGATTGCTCCCCGAAAACTTAAGTATCGCCAAGCTCGAAACGCGGGTCGAGACCGGGCCGAGTTTGGTTTTGCTGCGGAATGCATCGCTATCTTTAAGCGAGACGGAACCCGGCCGATTCGTCGCTGCCGAGCTCATGATCACTTCACCATGGGTGCGCCAAACCTTTTCGCAGTTACGTGGCGCAACTCATTGGGAAAGCAATCGCTTGACGCTTGCCGGACTGACCTTGACTCACGGCCTCGACCTGCAGGCTGCAACGGTGGACCTCGCGCGCCTGGGAAACCGGCGACTGGGATTGCAGTTCGACGTCGATGCGTTCGGCGGCAAACTCCGGGCGAATATTTCGCATGAATGGCACTCGCCACATTCTAACTGGAAGATTGCGGGCGGCGCTGCCGACCTTTCGCTGGCGCAGATTTCAGATGCGCTTGGTGTCGCCGATCGTATCAATGGTTTGCTCCATGCCAGCAACTTCACATTTCGCGGCAACCTGGCCGAACCGGACCGCGCAACTGCGTCGCTCTGGGGTGAACTAACCGGGCTCACCTGGCGCGATCGCACAGCCGAAGCTCTCATGCTAGGCGCCGCGCTTTACAACCGGAAGATTGAGCTCCAGCAAGTTTACATCAGGCAAAAAAGCAATCAGTTCACCTTAAGCGGCGACGCTGCGTTACCAGCGACTTCCGCCGAGTGGCTCAGGCCGGATTTTCGCGGAAACATTTCCGCATCGATTAATCAACTGGGTGAATTCCTTGCTCTTTTCGGTGCGAACTCAGCTGATTTCGCAGGGAAAATCAGCATCCAAGGGTCGATGAATACCCACGCCCGTGACTTCGGCGGCAGCCTTGCGATCGAGGGCGCCTCGCTAACATTTTTCAAATACGACATCGACAGCTTCAGAGCGGACGTGACTTTGAAACCGAGCGAGCTGGAGATCGAACGCTTCGATTTGGTTCGGAAGAAAGATTCTCTGTCGGGTGAAGGCAGAATCGATCTTTCACCGGAGCACAAGTATTCAGGAACACTCGACGCCTGGACAAACGATCTGCGCGATTACGTTTCGACCCTGCCCGTGTCACCACGACAAAAAGCGGGCCCGATTCCGGTCGAATTTCAAGCAACCATCGATTCGAGTCAGTGGGACGCGCGCGGCGTCATTCACTTGCCAAAATCGAGTCCACTCAGTTTCACCGCGAATTTTCCGTTGCCCATCGGGATTACTTGGAGCGCTTTTCAAATATCGCCTATCAATGTTTCGCTGGATTTCCCGGCAGTCCTTCTGGCAGCCGCACCTCAGTTTTTCCATTCAAACATTCTGGAAGACGGCATTTTGAGTGGAAAAATCTCTCTGTCCGAAACGTTGGAGTGTCCCCGCATCGTTGGTGAAGTGCAGCTCGTAAACGGAAAGCTGGTGAGCAGCGATTTTTTCTCGAACGTCATTGGAGCCAGCACCCTCGCCATTTTTGATGGCGATCACGCCTCTCTGGAGTTTCTGAATCTCGCAACCAAAGACGTAGACCTTGCGTTTAGCGGAGACATTGATTTCGAAAATACAAAAGATGTCGTGGTTAGGATCGCCGGAGCGACACCGGTTTTCGATCTAATGTCACATCCCGTTGACTGCGTGAACAAAATTGAAATCACGCCGACGGCCCTGCCACTTGCTCCCGCCGTGACGGAATTGGAGTTTCGCGGTCCGCTTCTTGAATCCGGCTGGAGCGTCAGTTTGAAAGAAGAGATCGATGGCCAGTTTTCGATTGTTACGACGCCGGACGCTGCCAAGCGGATCTTTCCCGTTTGCCTTGGAGCAGGCCCGGAGGAAAAAGCGTTATTACTCGGCGCCATCCCGCGTGCCGAAGTTGACTCCAAGGAGAATCCAAAAAAAGGAGAGAAGCGGCAATAGCTCAGCTACTGGTGTTGCCCGATCACAAGCCAGCGGGAAAGCTTCTCCGCCAAATCGGGAGTAAGATTCACTCTAAACTCAATGCCGGCATCTAGCCGCAACGAACTGCCGTTGCCTCGATCAAACAGCAGTTGAACTAAATGACGTCCGGGTGAGCTGACCAGGATGTTGCGAACCTGACGCAACTCATCGCCCGTCGTCGCCGAAGAAAACCGCAGACAAATCGCGGACACCTCCGATGTGTCTTCCGATCTTTCGGTTGCGCCATTGGATCTCGCCGCTGCCAGCGTCTTAATTTCCACAGCCGTAGCACGAAGCATTTCGTCGCGTCTGTCCAATGTCGCTTTCAATTCAATAACGCGCCCAGGCACGAGAATATCTGAGACCTTCAGATAAACTTCGTTCCACACGACCACCTCGAGCACGTTCATAAGATCTTCGAGCCAGACAACCGCAAATGGCTTGCCTTCTTTCTTGGTAAATTTTTTCTCGACCTCGACAATCGCTCCCGCGATTTTGAATTGCGCGCGATCGTCCAGTTCCCCTAACGAGGCAATCGATCGATATTTTTTTGCTGCAAAAACGGCGGCATATGCGTCGAGCGGATGGCCGCTGACGTAAAACCCGAGGAGTTCTTTCTCGTAGGAGAGTTTTTCATGCTCGCTCCACGGTTTGATTGGTTGCCGTCTCATCGCTGTGGCAGCATGCGTTTGTTCATCGAAAAGCGAAACCTGTCCGGCTGCCCGATCGCGCTGCGCTATCGCCGAAGCGTTGAGTGATTCATCGATGCACGCGAAGAGTTCCGCGCGATCCCGCCCCGTAAAATCAAACGCGCCGGCTTTGATGAGACTTTCCAACATCTTGCGATTGGCGAGCCGCGAATCGAGCCGCGTACAAAAATCTTCGAGCGAATTGAACTCGCCGCGTTGATCCCGCTCACGAATGGCAAGCGCCATGGCTGCCTCGCCAACGTTTTTGATCGCAGCGAGGCCGTAACGAATTGCCACGGTAGCGCGAGCGTCCTCGCTTGCGCCTTTTGACACCGCAAGCGAGACGCATGCGCTACTTTCCGGTGTGAATTTCAAACCGCTTTTGTTGATATCCGGCGGCAAAATGGAGATCCCCATCCGTTTGCATTCGCCGACGAAAACCGAAATCTTTTCCGTGTTATTGATTTCGTTGCTCAGCAAACCCGCCATGAATTCCACCGGATAATGCGCCTTGAGGAAAGCGGTTTGGTAACTAATCACGCCATACGCCGCGCTGTGACTTTTGTTGAATCCGTAACCGGCAAATTTTTCCAGCAGGTCGAAAATGGCGTTCGCTTTTTTCTCAGGGATTTTGTTCGTGCGCGCGCAGCCCTCGATGAAGTTTCTGCGTTCTTTTGCCATCTTCTCCTTGTCCTTCTTGCCCATGGCACGCCGGAGAAGATCGGCTTGCGCAAGTGAGTAGCCTGCAAGTCTGCTCGCAGCAGCCATTACCTGTTCCTGGTAAATCATCACGCCGTAGGTATCGGCGCAGATGTCTTCGAGCAGCGGATGCAAATATTTTATCGGCGTGATCCCCTTCTTTGCTTTGACGTATTCGGGGATCAGCTCCATCGGGCCGGGCCGGTACAGCGCGATCAACGCAATGATGTCATCGAGTTTTTTGACATCGAACTGCTTCGAGAGACTGGTCATGCCGCCGGATTCCATCTGGAACAGCCCTATGGTTTCGCCGCGATTGTAGAGCGCAAGGGCAGCGGCATCATTCAGCGGAATATCTTTTAGCGAAAAGTTTCGGTCGCGTTTGCGAATCAGCGTCAGCGTATCCTCTATGACGGTGAGCGTTTTCAATCCGAGGAAATCCATCTTCAGGAGTCCCAGATCGTTCAGCGGTCCCATGGCGTACTGGCTGATCACGTCATTGCCTTTGGTGTCGTGGCAAAGCGGGATGTAATCGGACAAATCCCGATCTGCGATGACCACACCTGCCGCGTGCACGCCAGCATTGCGCGACAAACCTTCCAGAAGTTTCGCGTGCTCAAACAGCTGCCGTGTCGGCGCTTCGGTGGCGATCGCGCGTTTCAGTTCCGCGTTCTTTCCGGCTGCTGTTTCGAGCGTAATGTTCAGCTCGTTGGGGATCATCTTCGCGATGCGATCGGCATCGCGATAGCTCCATCCCAGCACGCGGGCGACATCGCGCACGACGCTTTTTGCCTTGAGCTTGCCGAATGTAATGATCTGCGCGACGCGGCGCTCGCCGTATTTTTGCCGCACGTATTCGAGGACTTCGCCGCGGCGCGCTTCGCAGAAATCCACGTCGATATCGGGAGGCGAAACGCGGTCAGGATTTAGAAACCGTTCGAAAATCAGGCCGAACTGAAGCGGGTCGATGTCGGTGATGCCAAGGACAAACGCTACGATCGAGCCTGCAGCTGAGCCGCGTCCGGGACCAACCGGGATCCCTTTTTCCTTCGCGAAATGAATGAAATCCCAAACGATGAGGAGGTAACTAACGAACCCTGTTTTTTCCAGAACACCAAGTTCGTAATCGACGCGCTCAATTAATTCCGAATCGGTCGTCGCTCGTTCGCCGTAGCGCGCGTGCAAGCCCTGGTGGCAAAGCTCGCGTAAATAGCCCTCGCGCGTTTTTCCCGTCGGGGCCGGATATTCCGGATATTTCGAACCCCCAAACTCAAGGTCGAGACGGCAACGTTCGCCAATATGCAGCGTATTCGAAATCGCCTCCGGAAAGTCGCGGAACACCTGCCGCATTTCATCCGGTGATTTGAAATATAATTCCGGAAGATAACGCATCCGGCTTTCGTCCTGCACCATTTTGCCGGTGCCGATGCAAAGCATCACGTCATGCGCCTCGTGATCGCTTCGGCGGAGAAAATGCACGTCATTCGCCGCCACCAAACCAACGCCCAGGTCGCGCGCAATCTGCACCAGCGAGGTATTGCACATTTTTTGCTCTTCCATCCCGTGATCGTGCAATTCCACGAAGAAATTTTCCGCGCCGAAGATATCCCGATATTCGGCGGCGCTCTGTTTTGCTTTCTCGATGTTATTTGCCTGAATCGCGTTGTTGATTTCGCCTGCGAGACACCCGCTGAGTCCGATCAAACCCTCCGAGCGCGCTGCCAGCATCTCCTTGTCGATTCGCGGCACGTAATGAAAACCATCCAGATGCGCTGCCGTCACCAGCTTCACAAGATTGCGGTAGCCAGTTTCGTTTTCGGCCAACAACGTGAAGTGGTACGCCGATTCCCGTCGCGATGGCGGCCGGTCCTTGTGCGATCCCGGCGCCACGTAAATCTCACAGCCGATGATCGGTTTCACCCCGGCGCGCTGCGCTTCCTGATAGAATTCAATCGCGCCAAATAAGTTGCCGTGATCGGTCATAGCCACGGCAGGCATCTTGAATTCCGCGGCTTTTTTCATCACCTCCTTCATTCGAATACTTCCATCCAGCAACGAATATTCGGTGTGCAGATGAAGGTGAACGAAAGAGTCGCGAGACATCAGTTTCAGTATTAAGCGTCAGAAAAAATTGGCAAATCTGCCTCGGTGTGGAGCGCCTTTTAAACGCTGAACCGGAATCGCAACCCAGATCAACACCCCGCTCGGAACGTCTTTAATCGATCGGATTATTCCACTTCAGACCTTTAAATCGTGCAAAGTCCACATCCGTGCTTTGCAAAATACAATTGTGCTCAACTGCCATAGCAGCCAAATGCGCGTCCGACACAAGACTGCCGATTGCTTTTCCGTTACGAAGCATGACTTGAAAAATCGCCCAGTGCTGCTCGCCCGGATGGACTATGCGCACGCACGGCTGATCAAACCAGCTTTGTACCCGTTCGAGCGCTTCCCCGAGAGTAAGCGGCCGCCGATGTAACCGAACATTGGTGCCGATTCGAATGAACGCTGTGAGTACCGGCCAGCACAAACATATGGGTCCAGCACCACTGAGCTGTGCATCCCACCAGCTTCGCGCAGCTTGATGATGTTCTGAAAGACTGTCTTCGGCGTAGAGCAGCAAATTAGCGTCCACCAAAATCATCGGTGGTCTTCTCCTTCAGCGCGCGCTAAAAGCTCCGAAATGTTATCGTAGCTCAACCCCGGGCGTAATCCCAATGGGCGGGGTTTAGTGCGATATCGCCTGACGCGCGGCGGCTTAAGCACCTCATCGAGGCCAATGCGCAAAGCGGTGTTAATGATCTGCTTAAAGGGCTTGTGGAGTTTCGCGACGCTCTTCTTAGCTTTGGCCGCAACGTCGGGGTCTAGAGTCAAGGTGGTTCTCACGAAGACATCATGATGTCTTGGCTTAGATTGTCAAGATGTGTTCTTTCCGAGTTCGCGACGTGGCCGTGCCGCGCGATGCTCCAATAGCAACATTCCGAATCGCCTCTGCGGCCGCACCCTCATTAACGGAGACCAGAGCGGCAAAGGTCTGCATCGATCTTTCCTGCCTTAAGCTTTTCCGAAGATGAAACACTGCTTGACATCCACGCCGTGCCGTTGCTATGAGAGCGCGTGCTGCGGTTGGCTTTCGATTGGAAGCTCCGCGCGATGCCAACGTTGCTGCGACATGAAAAAATTGGAAGCCATCATTAAACCGTTCAAGCTCGAAGAGGTTAAGGAAGCGCTTGCAGAGCTCGGCATCGAAGGGATGACCGTCACGGAGGTCAAAGGTTTTGGGCGGCAAAAAGGACACACCGAAATTTACCGAGGAAGCGAATACACGGTGGATTTTCTGCCGAAGGTGAAAGTGGAAGTGGTGATGGCGGACGACTTGATTGAAAAGGCGGTCAATGTCGTGGTGGCTGCCGCAAAGACCGGCAAGATCGGCGACGGGA
>JBARMF010000039.1:0-7996 GCA_049802315.1 Candidatus Udaeobacter sp. | reverse complement strand
CCCGGCCAACGCAGTCGATATGCGTTTTGGAAGCCCAGTTCGCGCCGGTATGCTCGGCGTAGGGATGACCAAACGCGATATGGACTCCGGGAATCTTTTCATCCTGTAAAATGTGTCCGATGATGTGTGTGCAGGCGATATTAGTGCCGATGGCAAATTCGCCCACGCGGTCGCTATTTTCGTCAGTGTTGGTGTAAGCCCGGAATTCGTCGCGTAAATCCTTGTTTTCCGAATGCAGCGTTCGAATACGATTGTTTTCCACCTCAATCGTGAGTGGACTCGACTGCAGATCACCAAACCGTTCGCACAAGTAATCACCGACCACTCCGTCCACCACGAACACGCCGTTGGTGTTCATGGGCGTGGTGAAAATTTCGCCGCCGGGCAAATTACCCCATTTGTCACGTGCAATGATGCCGCTGGTTTTCAGCCACTTGAGTTTTGGCGAAAGCTCCGCTACGAACTCGGTGCCGTGAGGCGTTTTGCAGGTGATGCGATCGACCTGACGCGCATGTTCGACCAAACGCTGGCTTAGCTTGTCGACTGCGCAAAAGTCGGCCCGCATGCCTTCGAGCATGATCTGACGATTGATGTTCACCATGTGAGCGTGACGGATGTGGTGATGATTGACGACAGAGGTCATTTGGGTTCGGGAGCCCAGTTCACGCGGTTGCGTCTGCGCGGCAAAAATAGAGACCTGTGACAACGCAAGATCATCGAGAATAATTTCCGGCATGTACTTGAGCGGCCGCTGTGCATGATGCTCGAGCACAAAGAGGCTGTATTCGGATCCGACGCGCTCAACCTCTCTTTGCAGTGCCGCGGCAATCTGCCGCGTGGCAGTGTCGGTGATAATAGTGATCCGTTCCTCCGGCTTCAATCGAAGACACGCATCGATCGCGTTATGTGCACCGGGAAGCAATTCCGGATCAATTGGATGGAGATAAGTGCGGTCTGGCATAATTGAAAGCTCACAGAGTTACTCGGAAACTAAGCGCAGGCAAACATTGCTCTGCGCGCAAGGCTCTGTCTCGCAAACAATGCTGAACCGGGAAGCAAGTCGTGGCCAAGAAGCGAACAGTGTTTCACAAATTACGCAGAGCATCTGCGATACCATCCCCATAATAGCAGTTATGATAACAAGACGATCTTTTCTGAAATACGGTGTTGGCGCCAGCGCCGCTTTGGCCGTGCCTTGGACGGTACGACAAGCGTCTGCGACCACACCCGCGCCTGCGCGCAGGTTCCTAACCAAGTTTATCCAACCGCTCCCAGTGCCAGGTGCTGGAATCGTGGTGGCGACACCGAGCGGAATGAATCATTACGCATTCACGCAGAGGGAAATTGCGCGACAACTGCATCCCCACCTGCCGCCGACGCCGTTCTGGGCGTATGACGACGGCTCAGGACTTGGCGGGCAAGCAGGTTCGTTTGGTATGGCCGTGGTCGCACAAAGCGGCGCACCGCTCGATATCAGCTACACCAGTGCGCTTCCGGAATTTTACCCCAATTGGATTCCAGTCGATACGCGATTGACTCCGCTCGGCAATCATGTGCGCATGATGACGCATCTGCACGGCGGCTTTGTCGCTGGTGATAGCGACGGTAACCCCGCGATCACGCCCTATGGGTTCGGACTTGGGGAGACACAAAGCGTCGACTATCCAAACGAACAGCCAGCAACGCTTTTGTGGTTCCACGATCACGCGTTAGGTGCGACGCGCCTCAACGTGTTTGCCGGGCTAGCCGCTGCCTATATTCTTCGCGACCAGTACGATACCGGGTTCGAACCAAACCCGATCGGCATTCCGGGCGGAGCGTACGAAATTCCGCTCGTAATCCAGGACCGTCAATTCAGCCCAGACGGCAAGTTCTTTTACCCAACCAGCGACATCGAAGGTGTGGTCTGGGTCGGCGAGTATTTCGGCCACGTCATGCTGGTCAACGGCAAGGTGTGGCCATATCTCAACGTTGAACCGCGCATGTACCGTTTCCGGATCTTGAATGGCTGCAACGCGCGGATCATGAGCCTCGACCTTAGCGGTTTAGACTTCTGGCAGATCGGAGCCGAGGGCGGCTTATGGGACATTCCAGTGCGAACCAGACGTTTGGTACTAGCTCCCGCCGAGCGAGCCGATGTCCTTGTTGATTTCAGAAGGTTTGCCGGTGCAAGGCTCATGATGATGAATCACAGGCCGCTGAGCCCAGTCTCGACTCCAGCGCCGCGATTGCCGCAGGTGATGCAGTTCCGAGTGGGAAGACACGTTACGCAGCCGGGCCCAAGGGTGATTCCATCGAGTTTGCCCGGGCGAGCAGCCAACCTGGGCAGTCCGATCAACACGCGTTACATTACGCTTAACGAGATCGATCCCGAGGAGGCGGACTGGTATTTGAATCTGAACGCGGTGCACTTCGAGCAACCGATAACAGAGACACCGAGCGTCGGCACAATTGAGGACTGGGTTTACATCAACATGACCGGAGACACGCACCCAATGCACAGCCACCTTGTCACGTTCCAAGTTGTTGGGCGCACACCGTTCGATGCCGAGGCGTATGAGGAAGCCTACGGGGGGCCGAACGGCGTCCCCGGTGGAATCGATCCAACCCCATTTGCAACCGGACCGATGCAGCCGCCTGATCCGACCGAGCGCGGTTTCAAGGACACAGTCAAAGCAAATCCCGGAGAGTTCACCACGATTCGGGCACGGTATGACCTACCGAGCGGCGTCAGCGCGCCGCAGACCTACGTCCACCATTGCCACATCGTCGAGCATGAGGACAACGACATGATGCGGCCGTTCACGGTTGTTCCTTGACGACTCGACACGCCGTTACTTTTCTATCTGAATCCACGAAGATAACCGATGGATCTGACGACGAACTATCTCGGGCTCTCGCTGCGTTCGCCTTTGGTGCCGTCGGCCTCGCCGCTTTCGGAGAAGATCGACAATATCCGTGCGATGGAACAAACGGGCGCTGCCGCAGTAGTTTTTCATTCGCTGTTTGAAGAGCAAATCGAGGCCACCGTCCCGGAATTTCGCATCGATCCGAACACGTACCTTGAGAACATCACGCAAGCCAAACGCGCAGTCGGCATTCCAATTATCGGCAGTTTGAATTGCACCACACTCGGTGGATGGATCAGCTACGCGCGGCGAATCACAGAGGCTGGCGCCGACGCGTTGGAATTAAATATCTACAGGATACCGACACGGCCCGAGGTCACCGGCAGCACGACCGAAAATATTTACATCGAGACGGTTCGCAGTATTCGGGCTGCCACAAAGATTCCGCTCGCCATCAAGCTCAGTCCTTACTTCAGCAGTTTCGCAAACATGGCGATCAGTCTGGACGACCTGAATGTCGACGGCCTCGTGTTGTTCAACCGATTCTATCAGCCTGACATCGACCTGGAGAGAATGGAGGTTACGCCAAATTTCACGTTGAGCACCCCGGTTGATATGAGATTACCGCTGCATTGGATTGGCATCCTTTACGGGAAACTGCGGGCCAGTCTTGCAGCTACAAGCGGCATTTATCAGGCGCAAGACGTGATCAAGCTGGTGATGGCCGGCGCCGACGTCACCATGTTATGCAGCGCGCTGATGCGTCATGGGATCCCGCACATTCAGCGGATCGAAATGGAACTGGTAGCATGGCTCGAGCAACATCAGCACAAATCCCTGGCCGAAATCAAAGGCATCATGAGTCAGCAGAATTGTCCTGACCCAAGCGCGTTCGAACGCGCGCAATACGTCCGCGGACTTTCCAGCTACACGTCCTTGTTCCCAATGCGTCGCTGAACTCAGTACGTCATTCCGAGCGAAGTCGAGGCTGCAACGCAGTCGCAGGATGCGGCGAGGCGAGGCTTTCCATCCCGCGGCGCAATCTAACGTCAACTCAGCGGGATGTCTCGACTTCGCTCGACATGACCGGAAATTTTCTCAGTTCTAAATCGCCAAACCTTCGTTTGTCTCCGCCACGATCTGATCGACCACGGCTTTCATGTCCTGAGTGCGTTCCCAGACCATTAGTTGCCGGTCGGCGCCAGTGCCTTCTCGCATGATACGGTGGATGTGTTCGATCTCGTGCTCATTTCCCAGTTCCTCGACTTCATCAGAAACAAATTCGAGCATCTCCTCGAGCAAGTCGCGCTCGTCCATTTCGCATTTCCGACCGAAATCGATCAGCTTGCCGTCCAGTCCGTAACGGCCGGCGCGCCATCGGTTTTCGTCGAGCAAACGTTTTTGATAGCTACGGAAGGTCACGTTATTACGGCGTAATTTTTGCAATTTGAAAACAATCGCCTGCATCAGAGCCGCCAGCGCGATGGTGTCGTCAACGCGCGATTGCGCATCGCAAATCCGAAACTCAATCGTGTCGAAAAACGGGTGAAGCCGGACGTCCCACCAAATCTTCTTCGGATTATCGATGCAATTCGTGGCGACCAGCAATTTCCAATAGTCTTCGTATTCGCTGAGACTTTGGAACGCGTCGGGGATGCCGGTGCGTGGAAGACGTTCAAAGATCATCTGGCGATATGCTTTCAGCCCGGTGTTTTGTCCCAGCCAGAATGGTGAGTTCACCGAGAGCGCATACAGATGCGGCAGGAAGTAACGCGCCTGATTCATGATGTCGATCGCCTCTTCGCGGTCCGGAATTCCGACATGAACGTGCAGGCCAAATGTCAAACAGACTCGCGCAACCTGCTGCATGTCATTTACGACCGTGGTGTAGCGCTCGTTGACCGTGATCAATTGATCCATCCAATGAGAAAAAGGATGCGTGCCGGCTGAAGCGATTACCAACCCGTGTTGCGCCGCAAGTCTTGCCAGCTCAGTGCGAAGTGCAGTGATTTGCCGTCGCGCGTCTCGGGCATCGCTGCAAATCTCGGTGCCGATTTCCACAATCGACTGATGCAGCTCCGGTTTGATCTGCTCCTTCAAAATGATTTTACCGTCGGCGAGAATTTGCTGGATGTACGAACGCAGTTCGCGCGTCTCGGGATCGATGATCTGCAATTCTTCCTCGATGCCGAGAGTGAAAACGTGATCGGCACTGCGAACTCTCTTTAGTGTTTTCTTCAAATCGCTTGAGGCGTTTTGCGGAGGAGAGGCAACGTCCATAGGATCGACCGTTGAAAGCATAGTTGATCGTGTGGTTTCTCTTCGCAATAGACTCTGCGGGAATTGCGATTTATCGGGCTTCTTTTGCGCTTCTGAAAACCGTTCAAGAAAGCAGTGTTTGGTCCGCGTGATTACTGCAAAACAAAAAATCCTGTCTCGCCGCCGCCGGAAGTGACGTTGACGATTGGCGTGGCAGATAAACGAACCATCGCGCCGCAGACTTCGCCGCGAAAGAGAAATGGATTCGTATCAACGAACATTGGCTGCAACTTCCAGTCCGCCTCGCTGAAGATTGGAAATACTTCCGGATGCAAATCGAGCGCGTCCTGCACGACGTAGTCGGCTGAAAGCGCCTTTTCGATCGCGCTCTGCCACTCGTGCTCATCTAATTGCGACCCGAAATGAACCCCGTGTCCCCCGTAATCGTCGTTGGGTTTTAGAACAAACATCGATCGATTCCTGCGGATGAATTCGAGCAGATTGATCGTTTGTCCGTTGCGCATGGTCTCTCGGTCGAAAACACGCCGCGTCCACGGCACGGATCGACGTATTGCTTCCTTTTCGGTTGAGGTGAACCAATCCTTGCGCTGATCGTCCGTGAGCATCTCAAAAACCGCTTTCTTGTGCATGATTTTGCATCGGAACGGATTCACCAGACAAACGTCATGGTCCACGTATGCGCGGATGAGCGGATGCGTATCATCATACCGCGCCAGGAACTCGTGGATGATCACTCGCTTGTAAACCAGATCGATGCGAAACGCGCCGCATCGAAGTTGCCCCTGCTGATACTCGAGATCGTCCGGCGAACAGATGATGGTGGGCACGCCGTGCGCGCTGAAATGCTCTTGCAGAAAAACGAATTCACTCGACGTAGGCAGATCCTTCCAATCCAGGATCGCAACGTTAGGCACGCCGGAACCGCCCCATTCGCGGTAAGTAATCAGCAGCGTTTCAAGCAGTCTCTTGACGGGTGAGAACTCACGTAAACGATAGCGTCGGGCAAAGCTCGCCATTACAGGCAGCTCGAACAACAACCGATTCAGTTCTTCCTGGTCCGGCAAACTTGAAGGATTCTCGGCATTGGATTCTACAAATTTGATTTCATCGCCATGAACGAACGCATCGAGCCGGGTCGTTACGCCGGCTGCTGAAAATCCCGGATCAACTAGTGCCATCTTGCGCTCTGTCTCTGTGAGGCCGAGTTCACCCATCAGCTTCGGATCTCGTACAACTGCCGCTGCGACCTTTTCCAACGCACTCGTAACGCGTTCTGCCGAGAGAGTCAGTGCGCGAAATTGCGTCTGATCGAGAAGGTGTGGCCTAAGCGCGATGCCAATGGGTCGGTCGCCGTAGAGCAGCCGGTTTTTACGCATGGCGCTGCGCAATTTTTCGAACGTCGCAGGAATTAGCGTCTCGTCTGCTGCAAGTAGCTCGTGATATTCGGTAATCGCTCTCTCGCGCAGATCGCCGGTATTTGTCGCCGGTCGTTTCAAGGATCCGAGGCGTTTGTTTGCCATGTTAGCTAAAACCTACCGGAGTAAATGGGGAGTGCTTGGTATGGTTTTCGATTTCGGAATCATTTGTTGCTGGGCCTGAAACGGGTGCGCATTGCCGTCGCGATAAGTCAGGGCAGACGGCGATGCTCTTCTAAAGCCAAGCGCAAGAAATGCACACGATTCAACAATTCATGCCGAGCCACCCTTTCCTTAGCAATCGAGAATCAATGCAAATGAAACCTCAAGTTATGGACCCTGAAACGGCCGGCGATTTGATCCCGCAAATTTTGCATCCCAGAAAAATTCTGGTACCGACCGATTTTTCCGCCACATCAAAAAAAGCGTTTCATTACGCGCTGCGATTTGCCGAGCAGTTCGCCTGCGAAATCATTCTGCTGCACGTGATCGAACCAGTCACGGCGATTGCGGGTGCGCCGCCTGCTGTCGACATTTTTCCGGACGCTGAGGAAGACACGATTGCAGCGGAAGCAGAATTGGCGTGCCTGGCAGCAATCTCGCATAATCGTTCAAGGTCCTTCACGCCGGCGGTGCGCACAGGACACGCTCCGAACGAGATCACCAAAGCCGCCAAGGAGTTGGACGTCGATCTGATCATGATCGCGAGTCACGGCTACACCAGTTGGCGTCACCTGTGTATTGGCAGCACGGCCGAACGCGTGGTGCGAGCGGCGCCGTGTTCAGTCTTTGTCGTCCGCGAAAAAGAACACGATTTTGTCTAAGGAGAACCAATGAAAGCAGAAATTGAAATTGAACCCGCGATTGAACCAATGAGAACACGAGTGGCTTTGCATCCGTTCCTAGCGGGAATGAATCGTTCGCAACTCGCATTACTTACAGATTGCGCGATGGCTGTTCAGTTCGAAAAGGGCCAGACAATCTTCCGCGAAGATGAAATGGCGAATCGCTTTTACTTGATCGAAACCGGAAAAATAGTACTCGAATCGAGCAACGGACAAGCGAATCCGATGATCATCGATACGATCGGCGCCGGCGAATTGCTGGGCTGGTCATGGATGTTTCCGCCATACACGTGGCGTTTGACGGCGCGCGCTGTCGAGCCAACGTCGGCGATTTTCTTCTACGGAACAATTTTGCGCGAATATTGTGAACGCGATTGTTCGCTTGGCTACGAACTGTTCAAACGCATGGCCCCGGTCATGATCAAACGAATGCAAGCGGCGCGCCGCAAAATGGTGGCGATTCAATCGGGAGCGGAGGTTCTGAAGCCATCGCCAGTGGTGGATTTATCGGAATACGACTAATCATTGGACGCCATTCTGCCAGACATAGGGCATGGAATCGGCTTGGTACGAGGGCAACGGCAACGTTATTGTGGTGGTGCCTTTA
>JBARMF010000038.1:0-4270 GCA_049802315.1 Candidatus Udaeobacter sp. | reverse complement strand
GCCTTGCTCTCGAAGCTACAGGAACGATCGACGCGCCGCGCACTTGGAACGGTACGCTATCGCTCCGGATGAACGATGTGCATCGAAGGGAAATCAATTTCGATCGCGGCGTCATAGAAATCTCCGCGGAACAAGGCAAGGCGGTTTTGCAGTCAGCCGACATCGTCCGGGACATAAACAAATTTCATTTTCAGGGAGCAATGGAATTGCCTTCCACATTCAATGACTTCGGTCGAACACCAACGAATCTGGAAATTTCAGGCACGGCACCTGATCTGGCACGATTAACAGCTGGCACACCTGTCGGCCTGACCGGCTCGGCCCAATTCAACGGCAAAATTGACGTCATCAATGCAACTGTAGAGGCAGATCTGGGCGTGAGCGCAGAGGCGGTTGGATTTCAGGATGGAATAATTGACAAGCTGAATTCCAGGTTGCGCGCGTCCAAGCGTGTAGTGCGTGGCGATAGTAAGAGACCGTGGTTCGCGGACCTCCGCACGGCAATGAATTTCGATTTAACCGGCATACGTTATCGCGATTACATCGTTGATTCAGTGGAAGGCTCATTCAATAGCAGCGACGACGTTCTCGGCCTCGACAGCTTGAATCTGCGGCGAAAGGGAAATGACCTGACAGTTCATGGACGTTATTTGCTTCCGGCCGAGGTCAGCAAATTCACATCGCAACCTGCACAGATGGACATTGCGCTCATTGCGCCTGACGCCGGCGATTTCTGGGTCGCTGATTCTCCAAGCAGGGTGAGTGGGCCGCTACAATCGCAAGCGCAGATTCAATGGAAACAAGAAGTCGCGAACGGACAGATGTGGCTCGCCGGGTCGAATCTCCGGATGCGCGATTTGGTTCTCCGGCAAATTAGCGCTCAGTGTTCGATTTCGAATAGCGATGTGTATGTAAACGACTTCAGCGCCAGTCTGAACAACACCGATTACGTCAACGCAACCGGGACGTTTAACTTGCAACCGCCTCACCATTACAGTGGCAAGGCGTCTGCGAACGTATCGAACCTGGCGGTGTTCGAGCCGCTTTTGCGCGCGTTCGGAAACCAGAGCCAACTGGCCGGCTCGTTCAAATTGGATTGGGATGGCAGCGGCCAGGGAATCACGGCTTCCCCCGCCTCCGCCAAGGCTACGGCTGGCAGGCAGCCTCTCGCTCCCACCGGCAACCTCAAGTTCGTTCTGGAAAAAGCGCGCTATGGAAACTTGCAAGGGCTGCAGGCGAACATCGACGCGTCGTATTCGCCCGACGGTCTTGATGTGCCGACGATTTTTTTCGCGACGAGCAACATGGATTTCAATGCGATTGCTCGGACCAAGGGTGACACGCTGGAGATAGACAAGATTCAGCTGAACCAAGCTGTTGCACCACAACCGCAGCGGGCTAGCCGCACTCGAGCGCCTGCAGAAGGCGCTGCATCGCAACAACGCACGAATTACGCGTACGGTTATGTCTCAATCCCGTTTATCTGGCGAAATCTCGGGACAGAATCCGCACTGATTCCGTCTTCCGGCAAAGTGTCAGTGATAGTGCAGTCCGAGAATCTTGACCTAAAGAGGCTGGCGCAAGATCTCGGAATGCCATCGACGATCTCGGGCGTCATGAACGCGAAACTCGAAGGCGACGGCACAATCGGAGATTTGAAAACGCGGCTCGACGTCCAGGTGCGGGATTTGCGAAACGAACTCTGGCCGAAAATGGAACCGGCAACATTCGAGCTGAGCGCGCAGACCGCGCAGAATCGGTTGACAGCTTCAGGCAAGCTGCAACAGCCACGTATTCAGCCGTTGGAACTAACCGCTACAATGCCGTTCGACGTCCAGAAGATTGTCCAAGCTCGAGGATTTCCCGACGATAATCCGATCATCGCCAAGGCTCGGCTGCCGCGCAGTTCGGTGAATTTTGTTCGTCAATTCGTTCCGGACCTCCAGCAGTTGGATGGCGACCTCGGACTCGACGTTGATGTGAACGGAACGTTTGGTCATCCGGTCTTGAGTGGAGCAGGGGACATGACGGTGAACGTTGCTCGTTTCACGAACGCAACTCTTCCCACCTTGAGAGGTTTTAATGTGCGGTTCAGTTTCAGGGACAATGTGCTCAGTCTCGATCACTTTGGAGGCGATTTGGCTGGCGGGCCTTTTAACATGACCGGTCGCGTTACCTTCGCGAAACTGACCGATCCGATTGTCGATTTAGAAATGAGAGCCCAGAGCGTGCTGATTGCTCGAAACGATACGCTTACCGCGCGCGCCGATGGTGATGTCAGGGTAACGGGACCATTTGCGGCGGCGACCGTCAGCGGCAATGTCGCACTGACAAACAGCCGGTTTCTTAAGAACATTGATCTTATTCCGATCGGCCTGCCGGGCAGACCGGCGCCGCAGCCGCCCACGGAACGTCCTGAATTTTTTTCTCTACCCGGCCCGCCGTTCCGCGATTGGAAATTTGATGTCGCGATCAAAACTAAAGATCCAGTGTTGATTCGCGGAAATCTGGCTACTGGCCAAGCGACGACTGATCTAAAATTAACCGGAACTGGTCTTAAGCCGGGTCTGCAAGGTGTGGTGCGCATGGAAGATGTCGAAGCGACATTGCCTTTCAGCCGTCTCAACGTTTCGCAAGGGTCCCTCACCTTCAATCCGAAGGATTCGACCAATCCGACAATCGATCTTCAAGGCACCTCCGTAATCCGCGATTACACCGTTCGCGTTTATGTTTATGGAACTCTGCTTTCGCCACAGGCGATTTTCACCAGTGAACCGCCTTTGCCGCAGGAAGAGATCATCTCGTTGATCGCTACCGGGACCACGCGACGGGAGCTCTCGACGGGAAACGTTCTCGCCGGACGCGCAGCCATGCTGTTAGTGCAACAGCTCTACCGCAAAGTCGTCAAGAAAGGCGAACCAACTGATAGCAACACGGTTTTCAATCGGTTGGATCTCGATTTGGGAACGGTCGATCCTCGCACTGGTCAACAGCAAGCAACTGTACGGTTCAAGATAACCGACCAGCTTGTGCTCACTGGTGACGTTGGAGTTCGCGGCGATTTTCGAGGGAAACTGAAATATCTGATTCGTTTTCGCTGAAATGCCGCAATCAATGTCATGTCGAGCGCAGTCGAGAGATCCCGTAGCTAGACCGACTGATATTTCGACGGGGTTCTTCGACTTCGCTGCGCTTCGCTTAGAATGAACGCGCGATTCATTTCAGTTCTCAGCGCAATGATTTTTGCAGCCTGCGTTGCAGCGCAGAGCGCCGTTGATGTTGTGCGACCGGAAGAGCAACAGAAGGCGCGGCGGGCGGTCGTGAAACAGCAGGAAAAACGCGCCAAGCGCGCCAGCATCATCGAATTTCGCGGCGAGCAAGCGTTCACGAACAAGGACCTGCGCCTTGGTCTCAAAGAGGAGATCACTACCATCGAAGATTTTGGATTGAGTCCCGCTCGCGCCGACGATCTCGCGTTTTTTCTCGAAGTGTTTTACCGAAAACATGGCTACGCGAAAGTGGACGTACGCTACGTGATTGAATCAGGCGATCGCCTGCGTCTGGAGATCAACGAAGGTCCGCGTTTCATGCTGAGTCAGGTAATTTTCGATGGAAACGCGCACGAGCCCGCGGAAAAACTGTTTGATTACCTGGTAGGCCCGACACGCGAACGATATTCACGCTTGGAGAAACGAGTTCCCTTTGTGGCTGCAGATCTGGAGGAGGGCGCGCATCTGGTGCAGCGGTTCTATGTTGCCGAAGGCTTTTTGAACGCGATTGTCGACCCTCCGAGTGACAAATTTCAGGCTGACAGCAGTGAGGTCACTGTCGTCGTTCCGATTCACGAAGGCGGACAGTATTTTTTTGGAAACATCACGTTTAGCGGTCAGACAGTTTACGGTTCGGAGGCGCTTCGCGGCCAGATATCCGATCTTCTTAAACGCCCTTACACCGACCTGCGGGTTGAGGACATTCCGCGTCGTCTCGAAGCGTATTTCAAGGCGCGCGGCTATTACGATGTCAAAGTAGTGGCCGACGGTACACCGGACGTGGCAGTGAATGGTCGTGTTTCGGTACACGTCGTTGTTTCACCGGGGCCTGTTTATCACTTCGATGGTGTGACTGTTACCGGGCTGCGGCGGCTGCATCCCGGTTTTGTGACGAAACGTTTCACTAAGTTAGCGGGGAAAACGTACAGCCCTGACGTTGTAGACGAGCGATTTCGGACGCTCATGCAGACGGGCCAGTTCAACTTGCTTCAGATCAAGCC
>JBARMF010000037.1:0-9835 GCA_049802315.1 Candidatus Udaeobacter sp. | reverse complement strand
GTCGTGCAGCGCTGGTGAATTTCAAACTGCATCCTGACCTGGTGCTGTGTTTACATTTCAATGCCGAAGGATGGGGCGACCCGACTAGTCCGTTGTTGACCGACGCGAATCATCTTCACCTGTTGGTCAACGGTTCATATTTGGCGGAGGAGCTGGAATTCGATGACCAACGCTTCGAAATGGTCCGGCGACTCCTGAGTCGCGCGTACGACGAGGAGTTGCCACTGGCCGACACAATCGCTGCGGCAATGTCGCGCGAGACTGGCCTGCCGCCGTACGAGTATCCAACCACTAACAGCACGACCAAAGTCGGCACCACCGGTTATGTGTATGCGCGCAATTTGCTGGCCACGCGTCTTTACCGTTGCCCTGTCGTGTACTGCGAGCCGTATGTTATGAACAGCAAAGATGTGTTCGCCCGTATTCAGGCCGGCGATTACGAAGGCACGCGCAACATCAACGGCGTTGAACGCAAAAGCATCTTCCGCGAATACGCCGACAGCGTGGCGGATGGACTTGTGGAGTATTACTCGAAAGCGCGCAAGACAACTATAAGGAGCGGCGGTTTCTAGTCCGCTGTGCGTATTCAAGGAGTGACGGCTTCCCAGCCGTCATCGTGAAATCGACGGCTGCCCAAGCCGTCGCTCCTTGGTTACAGCGCCTCCACTGCTTTGCGAATGTCGTGGAGCGTTACATTGTCCGCTACATAAGCAACGCCAATGCGTGGCGTGACAACGAACCGGATTTTTCCGCCTTCGAATTTTTTGTCGAAGCTTACTGCGTCGAGAATCTTCTTACGCGGAAATTTGAATGGCAACCGGGTTGGTAACTCGAATTGCTCAAGAAGCTCAACAATTGCAGCGCGCTGATCCGCCGGCAGCCCAGCCCGTTTCACGGAGATCGCGCACGCGGCGACAATTCCAAGGCTCACTGCCTCTCCATGCAAAAATTTCCGGTAATTTCCGGCACGCTCGATCGCGTGGCCAACTGTATGGCCAAAATTCAAAAGAGCGCGCTCGCCGGTCCGGTCGCGTTCGTCTTTCGCGACAATTCTGGACTTTATCTGGATGTTGCGCTTGATGAGCCGCTGTAGCGCGGGCGTCTCGCTTGCGCGGCGCAAGCCGGAGGCTCGCGCTACTTTCAGTACCCGAAACATTTCTGCATCGGCGATAACGGCGTGCTTGATGATCTCAGCGAAGCCTTGATTGAATTGACGACGCGGCAGTGTTTTTAAAACATCGAGGTCATCAATTACCAGCGACGGGTGATGGAAAGCACCGATCAAGTTTTTGCCGGTGCGCGTATCGACACCGGTTTTGCCGCCGATCGAGCTGTCCACCATTGCCAGCAGCGTTGTTGGAATTTGGAGATGTGGAATGCCGCGGTGATAAATCGCCGCCACGAATCCAGAAATATCGCCAATCATTCCTCCGCCAAGACCTACCACAAAGGATTGGCGGTTAAGTCCCGCCGCAATCATCTGATCGCAAATTGCGCCGGCTTGCTGAAGCGTCTTCGATTTCTCGCCTGCTAGAATCGTAATCAGCGTCGGGCGAAAGCCTGCTGATGCCAGGCTTCTCTTGACACGACCGGCGAAGAGTTGCGCGACGTTCCAATCGGATATCACCACGCACGTTGCGCCGGATAAATATTTGCGCGCGCACTCTCCTGTATGATCAAGCATGCCGGTGTCGAGCAACACCGGGTAGCGATCTATACCCGCACGAATTTGCAAAGCGCGGTGCAGACTAGGAAGACCAGCGAAACGCCTCGTCGGCGTCGGTGCCTGTGGTGGCGGTGTTAGTAAACGCAGGGCCCGTTCCACTCCAACGCATGGTCTCAACGTGCCACTCTGCGCAGAGGGCGTTAATTTTTGTGCGATTGTAAATCAGTGTCGCGGCGCCGATTTGGCGCAGGTTGCTCAGGTCGTTTGTGACTCGTGCGCGCTCAAGAACATCATTGAAGATTGGAACGGAGACTGTCGCGATGATGCCGATTGTCACGACTACCACGAGCAAGTTAATGAGGGTGAAGGTGCGCTCGTCGGCGGGAGTAGGGGAACTTTTGTCCATGGATGTGGAATTAGCAGCGCACGATATTGCGTTTGGGTGCGAAGCGAAAGCGAAAAGCAACCGCTTAAATCAAGATTGCTTGACAAGAGATTTTGCATTCGGTGTATGTAGATCATGCCCGATCAAGAGCCTACTGCAGCTCCGCCTCCGTCAGGTCCGGGCCCAGAGCTCGGGCCAAAATCAACGTCCACCGGTTTACCTTCGAACGTGGCTGCGGCACTCGCCTGCGTTCCATTAATTGGCGGCATCATTTTTTACATTGTCGAAAAGCACGACAGCTTTGTGCGCTTCTATGCAATGCAATCGATTATTTTCGGCGGTGCGTGGCTTTTGTTTAACATCGTCTCAAAAATTCTCTTCATGATCCTGTGGTCGATTCCGGCGATTGGTGGAATTCTCGTGTTTTTTTGGGGAATTATTCAGGCGCTCGTTCACATAGCGTTTCTGGTTGTGTGGATTGTTGCCACCGTGAAAGCGTTCACTGGTGTGCGGTGGGACATTCCGTACGTCGGGCCGGTGGCGCGACGCCAGGAAGGCACTGTTTGACCAATCAAGGAGCAACGGCTTAGGCAGCCGTCGACGTCAAATTTGACGGCTGGGAATCCGTCACTCCTTGTCTCCGAGTAATCTCACGACTACTTCCGTAAGAATCAGCTCGTGATCGAGCTGTGTGGTGACGAGTTTGACGTTCGCATCGAGGCAGGCGCGCATTGCCTCGATTAATTCATTGCTATTAAATTGATTCGCGTGTTGCGCGGCGATCGCCAGACCGTAGGCGTTGATTGAGCCATCTTTCTTGCGGGGCAAATGCTCCGTTGCTTTTGCCGGCAATCGGTTCATGGCAGCAATGAATTGAAATGGCGACTGCGAACGCCGAATCCCATGCTGCTCCATCAGATCTTTTGCCAGTAACAAATTGCGGATCGTCGGCACGATTGCGACCAGCAAAACACCCACAGCGCTTTCACCTTGCTCCAGTAAACGTCGTACGAGCGTCAGCGCTAGTTCCAGATCCCGGGCGCTCAGCGCGTTGCTCAATTCGAAAATTACTCCGGCACGCGAGAGTGGAACCAACTCACGAACAAGCTCGACACGCACAGCGCGATCTTTCCCGAGAAATGTGTCAATCTTTTCCAACTCGTTATCGATCTGTCGCGTATCGCCTCCCGTGAGCAAAACGAACAGTTCAAGAGCAGACTCATCGAATTTCAATTTTCGCTTTTCTGCACGGCCCAGAACAATTTCACTTGCCTGTTCTTCCCAGCCGGCCCGCGCCGAATCGAGCCGATCGAAAACCTGAAGCTCGGCGCGTTTGACCAATGTCTTGTAAAACGACCGCCGCTTGTCCACTTCTGTCGCGCTGATCAAAAGCGTGACTCCATCGCCCACACCGCTATCGATCAGCCCGGACAATTCTTCGAGCGCGGATTGCACTACGGTTGAGCGCGCCTTTGGGTCGTCGCCGAAAAAGTTTACGTTCTTCAACCAGACCACTTTTGTGCTGCCGAAGAAAGGCAGGGTTTGCAACGCCTCGATCGCCGATCGAATTCGTCCAGCGGCTTGATCCGCGTTATCTGCGACGCCGTCGATTACTTCCAGGCCGAAATCGCCAGCATCTTCCGGCACGAGTTTCTGCGCCAGCTCCGTGGCGATGTGTTTCACTTCAGCCTCATCCGAGCCGACGACAGCGTATATGCTTGCGGTTTCCGATTTGGTTTTCGTCTTCGGCATCGGCGATTTCTCGCATGGCTTGAATCGATTACAAGATTTCAGCGACCACAACCGACGAATTGGTAGGGCGGGCAGTCCTCTGCACGCCGTTCGTAGCATGGCGCGCACGGAGTGACGCGTCCTACCTTGTCACCTTTACACCCGCGAGCGACGCCGGCCGGAGTTGCGTGTGTATTTTATCGGTCGGCGCTTCGGTTCAATTTTCGCCAGACCCGTGCCGCTTTTCACTTCCATAATCTGGTCGCGCAACAGCGCGGCGCGCTCGAATTCGAGATTTGCCGAAGCCTCCTGCATTTCCTGCTCCAATTCACGCAGCAGTTCGGAGAGGTTGAAGTCGCCACCGGTTTCGCGAATCACCGACGACTCAATTTCGCGTCCGCGCAGCATTGTGTGCAGACTTTCCTGGACGGCGCGCCGGACAGTTTGCGGCGTGATGCCGTGCGTTTCGTTGTACTCCATTTGCTTGGCGCGCCGATATTCGGAAATGGAAATGAGTGCTTCCATGCTTTGCGTGATGGTGTCGGCGAAGAGCACTACTTCGCCGTTGATATGGCGTGCCGCGCGACCGGCCGTCTGAATGAGCGAAGTCTGGCTGCGCAAAAATCCTTCCTTATCCGCGTCCAGAATGCACACCAGCGAAACCTCGGGTAGATCGAGCCCTTCGCGCAGAAGATTGATGCCGACGAGAATGTCGAATTCCGCTGCCCGCAATCCTCGCAAAATTTCCACGCGTTCGATCGCGTCGATATCGCTATGCAGGTAGCGCACCTTCAATCCCACATCGCGCAGATAGTCGGCCAGATCTTCCGCGGTTCGCTTGGTCAACGTCGTTACCAGAACGCGCTCCTCTTTTTCCACACGCTGCCGGCAGAGTTCCATCGTTTCGTCGATCTGATTCTTAAGCGGCTTGATCGTGACCTTCGGATCGAGAAGTCCGGTAGGCCGAATGATCTGCTCGACTACGAGGGGTGCACCCGGCGTGTGCGTGTCAAATTTTTCCGGCGGGTCATCGGTTCGAGAAACTGGCAGGGCGCGCACGCCGAGCGCGCCGCCTGTTGGCCTCTTCGCGTCCTGCGATCGCGCCCTACCAGCAACCTCGAACGGAATCAGTTCTGCTTCCCCAATTCGCTGTCGCTTATGCGGAAAGTATCCTTTGTTGCCGACGACGCTGTTTTGAATTTCAAATTCTGCCGGCGTCGCGCTCACATAAATCGTCTGGTCCGTCAACTTCATGAATTCATCGAAATCAAGCGGGCGATTGTCCAGTGCGCTCGGCAGCCGAAACCCGTAATTTACGAGCACAGTTTTGCGCGACCGGTCGCCTTCGTACATCCCGCCGATCTGCGGGATCGTGGCGTGCGATTCGTCGATCACGGTTAGTAGATCGTCCGGAAAAAAATCAATGATCGTGTAAGGCCTCGACCCGGGAGGCCGCCCGGACAAATGGCGCGAATAATTTTCAATCCCGTTGCAGAAACCCATTTCCTGCAGCATCTCCAAATCGTATTCGGTGCGCATTCGCAGCCGTTGCGCCTCGAGCAGTTTGTTATGCGATTCGAGTTCGATGATGCGTTGCTCAAGCTCTTCACGGATGGTCCGCAGCGCACGATTCAGCTTGTCCGCCGGCGTTACGAACTGTTTGGCTGGAAAAAATGTGATGACGTTTAGCGATTCGTGGGTGTGACCGGTCAGCGGATCAAATCGCCGGATCGCATCAATTTCGTCACCGAAAAACTCGAGACGGATTCCTTCTTCATCCGCGGTCGCAGGATAAACCTCAACCACGTCGCCGCGCACACGGAACCTGCCGCGCGAGAAACTCACGTCGTTGCGCTCGTACAGCATGTCGATTAGCCGGCCGAGCACTGCTTCGCGGCTGATGTGCTGTCCGTATTTCACAGTGAGCAACATCTGTGCATAATCTTCGGGTGACGTGACTCCGTAGATACAAGACACGCTTGCCACCACGATGACGTCGCGTCGTGAAAGCAGCGCGCTCGCGGTCGACAGGCGCAACCGCTCAATTTCTTCATTGATGGAGGAATCTTTCTCGATGTAGGTGTCGGAGCGCGGGATGTACGCTTCTGGCTGGTAATAATCGAAATAGCTGACGAAATATTCGACTGCGTTATGCGGGAAAAATTGCTTGAACTCCGAGTAAAGTTGCGCGGCCAATGTTTTATTGTGCGAAATGACCAGCGTCGGCCTATCCAGCTTTTGGATGACATTGGCGACGGTGAACGTCTTGCCTGAGCCGGTCACACCGAGCAGTGTCTGATGGCGGTTTTCCGACTCGATCGACTTCAACAGCTTGGCGATCGCCTGCCCCTGGTCGCCGCGAGGTTTGAAGTTGGATTCAAGCTGAAATGGCATCCGATAATTTTAGCACAACATGGACAGCGATGTCGGCGCTGATGTGTGCAGGCTTTCGCGGAATTAGATTTCAGAAATCGGAAACATCGCGCAAGATTGCGGCTCAACGCATGCCCTCTGAATCAGGAACGTCAGTCCGATTACAGATTGGCCACATTCTGTTTATGGATCTGGTCGCTTACTCTACTCAGCTTCTCGATGAGCAGAGTCAATATCAGGAGCAGCTGAATGAAATTGTCCGTGGGACCGAGCAGGTCCGCGGTGCCAAAGAAGCGGGGAAACTAATTAGACTTCCCGCAGGCGATGGAATGGCACTCGTATTCTTTGACAGTCCCGAAGCGCCGGTGCGGTGTGCGATTGAGATCAGCAAAAAGTTGAAACAAAATCCGCAACTGAAGCTTCGGATGGGTATTCACAGCGGGCCAATTGATGAAGTTCGCGACGTAAATGACCGAATAAACGTTGCCGGCGCTGGAATCAATCTTGCCCGGCGAGTGATGGATTGGGGAGATGCGGGCCATATCCTGCTGTCCAAAAGAGTGGCCGAGGATCTTGCCCACTCGCGACAATGGGGTCGCTATTTGCATGACTTGGGAGAATGCGCCGGAAAGCACGGCGTTCCCATCTTCCTGGTGAATTTCTACGGAGACGGTATCGGAAATCCCGAACTGCCGAAAGCAATTCGACAGGCCCGATTGGAACAGGCGGCTAAAGCTGCGGCTACCGGCGTCCCGCGGACCTTTCGACGCGTTCATCTGGCGATCGCAGCCACGGTAGTTTCGATTGGTATCATCGGTCTCGGCTTCTGGCTTTATTGGAGGCACAACCAGGCATCCTTCCTACCTGAGGAAAAAAGCATCGCCGTGTTGCCGTTCGAGAATTTTAGTCCGGCAAAAGACAACGCATTTTTCGCGGACGGCATTCAGGATGACATCCTAACGAGTTTGGCAAAGATCAAGGACCTCAGAGTGATCAGTCGTTCCTCGGTGATGGCGTTTCGTGACGCAGCAGGCCAGAACCTGCGCAACATCGGCAGGAAGCTTGCAGTGGCCAACATTCTCGAGGGCAGCGTGCGCAAGGAAGGCGACCGGGTGGTGGTTAATGTGCAATTGATCGATACACAAAATAACCGCCAGATCTGGGCAAATCGTTACGACCGCACTCTGGTCGATTCGCTCGGTTTGCAGGGAGAATTGGCCAGCGAAATTGCCGACATGCTTCGCGCCAGGCTTAGCGATGATGAAAAAGCGCAGGCAGCAGCGAAGCCGACGCAAAACGCCGATGCGTACGTTTTTTATCTCCGCGCGAACCAGATTTCGCGCAATCCCGATACGCTGCTCGAGGATTACAAGACCGCCGAGCAGCTTTACATGCAGGCAATCGAACTCGATCCGAATTTCGCGCTCGCTCACGCCCGCCTCGCATCTGTTTGTGCTGAAGTCTTCCGTTATTATGAACCGACTGACAGCTGGAGAATGAAAGCGTTCGCTGAAGCGGAAACTGCGCTTCGACTGCAACCGAATCTCGCGGAAGGCCACTTCGCGCTCGGCCAGTGCATTTACTGGATGGACAAAGACTACGACAGGGCGCTGGAGCAATTTGAGATCGCCTCCCGTTTAGCGCCGAACAACGCCGATACACGCCGGCTAATCGCAGCGATTGAGCGCCGGCAGGGCAAATGGCAGGAGGCGCTTGAGACCTATGAACGAGTTGCGAAGCTCGATCCGCAAAATCCGAACACTGCTCGCGAACTGATGTATACGAACTCCTCCATGCGGCGATGGCCGGAAGCGGTCCGTTGGGCGGAGCAAATGCGCGCCCTGGCTCCGTCATCACTTGTGGCCAAAATCCAAAACGGTTACGCCCATTTTCAATGGAAAGGGGACACTCGTCTTCTGAAGTCGATGCTGGATGAAATTCCAGCCGGTGTTGATCCAGACGGCGGTGTCACCGCAGCCCGATGGGACCTGGCCATGTTGCAACGCGATTATTCCGCGGCCAAAAAGATTCTGGAAACATCGTCGGCCAACGAAATTTCTTATAGCATTGCGGGATTAACGCCGAAAATCTTCCTGGAAGGCTGCACATATCTTGCCGAGGGAGGTAATGCGAACGCTCAAAAGGCGTTCGAGCAGGCAAGGCCAGCTTTTGAAGCAGCGGTGAGAGAAGCCCCGGAAAGCGCCGAGCGGCACGCGAGCCTCGGCTGGCTCTACGCGTTAATGGGGCTGAAGAACGATGCCATTGCAGAGGGACAACGAGCAGTTGAGCTCAAACCGGAATCGAAAGATGCTGTCGACGGTTCGCTCATGAATGGCTATCTCGCACTCATCTATGCTCGGGTCGGTGAAAATGATTCGGCTATTCCGCTAATCGAACGTCTGCTCGCTACGCCAGGGGCAGTCGACAGCGCCGATTACAGCATCACTGTCAACGATCTGAAACATCGCTGGGAATGGGACCCACTCCGCAATGATCCGCGTTTTCAAAAGTTGATCGAGAAAGACGCGCCGTCGGAGTCCAATCGCTAACGAATCCGACTGGGATTGGGTAGCGAATCTCAAAGTTCCCATTGCCAACCGAGAAGCAAATAGGAGGCTTGCTGCCAAGCCCAATCGACCCGTGAATCTGAACGACTTTTTTGCCGAGCTAAAGCGAAGAAGAGTGTATAGCGTCGCAGTCGCGTATGTTGTGGGCGGCTGGGCGCTGGCTCAAGGCATCGCCCAGGTTTTTCCGGTATTCGACATTCCCAATTGGGCGGTCCGTCTCATCGTCGTGCTGATCGTGCTGGGTTTTCCCGTGGCGCTCACGCTATCCTGGTTTTTCGACCTCACGCGATACGGGATTGTGCGCACTCCCGATCGCGCACTGGAAAACCGTGTCGAAGTTGTCGGATCGAACGTTTCATCGGAGAAATCGATCGCCGTTTTGCCTTTTACGGATTTAAGTCCTGGGAAGGATCACGCGTATTTCAGCGATGGAGTTGCTGAGGAGATACTGACAGCGCTGGCAAAAGTGGATGGGCTACGAGTAGCGGCACGGCGCTCTTCGTTTTGGTTCAGGGGAAAAGAGGCCGAATTGCCGGAGATCGCGCAAAGGCTCAATGTTCATCATGTGCTCGAGGGAAGCGTGCGTCGTGACGGGAATCTTGTCCGGGTGGCCGCCGAACTGATTGATGCCCGAAACGGGTTCACGATCTGGTCGGAGACGTACGAGCGCGAAATGCATGGGATCTTCGCCGTACAAGATGAGATCACGTGTTCAATCGTCGATGCGCTGAAACTCAAGCTCGAGATTTCACCTCCGTTGCGGTCTCGCAGCCCAGATGCCTACGACTTGTACCTGCAGGGCTTGTTTCTGTCCGACAAAAGCACCGAGGAAGCGTTGCGAACAAGTCTGGAATTCTTCGGGCGCGCCCTCGACAAGGATCCGCGATTCGCACGCGCATGGACGGGAATTGCAAAGTCGTGGCTCTGGCTGGCGGATGCCTATGTAAAACCGATCGAAGCTTATTCTAACGTCCGCCAGGCCGCGCTGAATGCGATCAACATCGACGACGGGGAAGCCGAGGCGCATGTTTATCTGGCGGAAACCAAACGCATCCTCGATTGGGACCTGCGCGGCGCCGAATCCGAATACCTCCGCGCGTTGGAAATCGATTC
>JBARMF010000036.1:0-3080 GCA_049802315.1 Candidatus Udaeobacter sp. | reverse complement strand
ATTATGAACGACCAATTCGAATCCAATTACGCTCTCTTAGTACGCTCCGAAGAAAAAGGCCGTGGCGTCCTTGAGATTTTAGTTTATGCGATCTTTTTTCTCAGTGTGGTCTCATCCATCTGGCAATTTGCACAGACTCCTCTGAGAATCTCTGGGTCTGGAGTCGAGGCGCGCGTAGCTCACCACACGACTACAATACCGCCTTTTGTACGTAGCTGATGGTAAGGTTGATTAATGTGCCGCAACGAGTACGCCAATTTTCGTAGCCGCTCACATAAAACTGTGATTCGCGTTTCCGATGAAGCGCGCAATGTGCTCGAGAGGCACGAGTCGCATTGCCGATTGCGCTTCAAATTTTTCGAGCACTGAACCTCGCAGTGTCCGTAGAAGGGGTGTAAGATTGTTTTTAGCGAAGGCGTTCTCCAATGTGTTATGCCAGTGCATGAAAGCCGCTTTACTTGCCGCAATTTCTGGGATCATCGGATCGGTTGCGATTTTGCTCGCCGTTCCTGCCGAAGAAAAAGCTGCGGTTATTACAATTCATCCGGCTAAGTCGTTTCCGGACTATGGAGACCCGGTGGTACCTCAAATAGAGGAGATGCCACCGCAAGAGGTGGTAATTCCTGAACCCTTGGGTCATTATTATTCCGTCGCCCAGGCGAAGACTGAAAAACCAGCGCCGCGCCGCCACACGCATGTCGTCCGGCCGCGGCCAAACTTCTTCGAGAAATTAGTTGCCGGTTTCATCAAACTCCAAAAACATGAGGCGGCGAAATCATTTCATAAACGGTCTCGTACAACCCCACGGCACGGCTGAGTAAAAAAGGGCTCTCCCCGCACAGGCGAGTCGCCGGTGCCAGTTTTGGAACGGCTAACATGATGCGGCGATCCGTGTTGACGATGAGACGCGTAATGTGACCGAAACACACGAGCACACGGGCAAGTTCAACGAACCGTAACGCCTGAAAGTAAAAAGCCGCCACACGATGAAGCGTGACGGCTGAATTGTGAAATTCTGCTGGTTTGTTCGGGGCGAGCGCGGCTTTAGGGATTGTTGACCACATGCGGCGCGCGCTTGCTTACTTCAAGCAGGGCACTCACTTTTTGGATTTGGGTGGCCTGCTCATTAAGCTGGGCTGTGAAAGTCTGTGCCTGCTCTCTGAGTTGGGCTGTCAGGGTCTCTATTTGTTTCTGTTGCTGAGCAACGGTTGCTTCCAACGTCTCAACCTTGCCAACTTTGCCATTGATCATGGCTGGGCCAGGGATTGACACCCCAAGCGCGGTGCGACGTTGCGGTGCGCTACGTTGCACAGGTGCGCTACCGGCCTGACCAGGGCCAAAATCCCAGCCAAGGTGGTCGTCGTTACGGTTTAGAGTAACTACAACAACATTGCCGCCAACAGGCTGGAAGTTGTTGTAGATACCACCGATATAGCACTCCAGGGACCCGGCGCCGTTTCCGTTCGAGACGTCGCCGATCCGAATGGTATCGCTTTCGTCGGCGGCGAGAGTACCAACAAAGTCGCCGACGTAAGTGTTGTTGACACCCGTGATCACATTTTGTCCTGCGCCTGTACCCACAGCTGTGTTCTCACTACCATCAACGTTATTAAAGAGCGCCACAGAGCCAAGCGCCGCGTTGTTATTGGCCAAACCGAGTGCATCCGAGTCATTATTCCAGAGCGTGTAATAACCAACGGCGGTGTTTGCAACGCCGATAACGTTGAAGAAAAGGGCATCGTTGCCAAAAGCGTTGTTGCTGTATCCGTCAACGTTATTAAGGAGCGCACCGGCGCCGACGCCATTGTTATACCAGCCAAATGGGAAGCCGTGTGCGACGAGGCCGTTAAATAAGAGCGCGTCATAACCCACGGCCGTGTTGCCTCCGGCGGTAAGATTACTATTAAGCGCAGCATAACCAATGGCGGTGTTTGGATTGCCATCGGTGTTGAACTCGAGCGCCTCAGAGCCAACTGCTGTGTTGTTGCTGGCAAGGCCGGCCTTGGTCGAGTCATTGTTAGCGAGCGCAAAGGCGCCGACAGCAACGTTGTCTTCCCCGCCGCTGTTGAACGCGAGAGCGTTAACTCCAACGGCCGTGTTGTCATCGCCGCTGACGTTGAGGATCATCGCGGCAGCGCCAACTGCGGTATTGGAATCAGCAGTGTTGAGGACCAGCGTTCCGGCGCCCACACCGGTGTTGAAGCTGCTGGCGCCGACTACAAAGAGCGAACGCCAACCAAGCCCTGTGTTTCCAGTGCCGGTGGTAAGGTTTTGAAGGGCGAGGCAGCCTTCGGCTGTTGTGAACCCGGGGTAACAACCGTCCGGCGGCGGAGCAACTTGCGGAGCTGCCTTTATTTCTGGCAAACCGATAAAGCAGGCAAACCCGGACAGAATCGTCGTGAATATTTTGAGGCGAGTTTTCATTAGCTTAATTTCCTTTCGGGACTGTTTACAGTGGATGTTCATTTTGCGTGGCCTAAGCCCTGACGCCCAAAACGTTTTGGCAAAAATTCAGATGCGATGTCAATACGAAAGGCCAAAAGAAAGAGCACGCTGAAAGTCGCAATTTGCGAGCACGCCTGGCTCCAATCGCTACACAGCAGTCCCATTCTTTGTCGGAAGCGCGAATCAGCCGGTTCGAATTCCAAAGACGCCTTCAACAAATCACCTGCGCGGAGCCATCGGCCTGTTCTACAGCCTCACAGTCGGACTGATTGCTGTGGGGGTATGGTCGACGTATAGCCAGGTCGAAAACAAGGTGTCCGCCGAAGCGACAGCTATCGGTTGCTTCTATCGCGACATCAGCAGCTATCCGGACCCGGCACGAACCCGGCTGCAGGCGCAAGTCCGCGAATATACCGTTTTCCTAATCGAACAGGCGTGGCCCGCGCAACGGCGTGGAAAATCGAACGACATTGCGACCCGTCGACTCACCGCACTCGAGCAGGAACTTGTGCGATTTGAACCAGCCACACTCGGTCAGCAAGTCCTTCATGCGGAAACGTTCCGTCAATATAACGAAGTCGCGGGTCTGCGGCGTCAGCGATTGCATGCTATTGGCGCCGGTTTGCCCTCTGTCA
>JBARMF010000035.1:0-2684 GCA_049802315.1 Candidatus Udaeobacter sp. | reverse complement strand
TTCGCTTTTTTGCCATCGAGAAGAAGGTGCAGCTTACCTTCGCGTAGCGATTTTACGGGTTGCTCGCCGTAAACGTAGTAGGTGCCGCGGTCCCAAACCATCACGGTGCCGCCGCCATACTGACCTTCGGGTATCACCCCTTCGAAGTCTTCGTATTCAATCGGATGGTCCTCGACTTCGACGGCAAGATGTTTCTCGCCACGGTTCCAAGGAAGTCCCTTTGGCAGCGCCCACGATTTCAGCACGCCTTCCATTTCCAGGCGGAAGTCGTAATGCAAACGGCGCGCAGCGTGTTTTTGAATGACGAATCGCGAGGCGCCTTTGACCTCTTTTGGAAGGGGCTTGCCTGCCGGCTCGGCGGTCTTTTTGAAGTCGCGTTTACGTTTGTATTCGGTGAGCGCCATCTCACGCAAATAAACCACGGATCACGTGGATAGCACGGATTTCAACACGGACGATCGATACGAGGTGGATCGGCTTGTCCCGAAGACGATCGCCAGATCGTCGCCGCAGGCGCAGATATCAGGCGGCGAAGCCGCAGCACTTAGTCAACCTACGCTTCGCTCGGCAGCGGCTCGCCGACGAGGTACCTGACAAAGCGACGAATGATGATGTTCTCGCCTAATTCGGCAATTTTCGAAGTCAACAAGTCGCTAATTGTCATATCGGGATTTTTGATGAAGCCCTGCTCGAGCAGGCAAACGGTGCTGTAAAATTTCTCGAGTTTGCCGTCGACAATCTTGTCCGAAACGTGCGCGGGCTTGCCTTGTACCTGCGCTTTGTAGATTTCGCGTTCCGCTTCGATCAGGTTACCCGGAACATCAGCGCGGCTGACGTAGAGCGGGTGCGCCGCCGCGATATGCAGTGTGATGTCTTTCACGAACTCCCGGAAATTCTCGTTTCTCGCGACGAAATCAGTCTCGCAATTCACCTCTACGAGTACTCCCACCTTGCCTTGAAGATGAATGTAGGAGGCGACTATTCCCTCCTTTGCCGCACGCGTGGCCTTTTTCGCGGCGGTCGCAATGCCTTTCGTGCGCAAGATCGTTTCGGCCTTGTCCAGGTCGCCGGCGCTCTCGACTAGAGCGCGCTTGCAATCCATGAATCCGGCATTGGTCTTTTCGCGGAGTTGCTTGACCAGCTTTGGATCGATTTCGGTTGTTGCGCTCATTAGGTCGTTAAAATCGTTGACGCGTCAAAGAGTTGAACCACCGAAGCGGCTAGCGTCAGGCCGATACGCCTGCCATCTCCACCTGTTCGCGAACGCGGGCCTCGCTGCTGGCCGAAACAATCGCATCGACCAGTTTTTGTAAAATCACCCGGATCGCACGGATGGCGTCATCGTTCCCCGCAATCGGATAATCGATGAGTTCGGGATCGGCGTTGGTATCCACGATCGCGACCACTGGGATTCCGAGGCGGCGCGCCTCATTGACAGCGTTTTGCTCTCGTAGCGTGTCGATTATCACAAGCACATCGGGCAGTTGTGACATCTCGAGAATCCCCTCGAGGTTGCGCCTGAGTTTTGCGGCCTCACGATTCAGCGCAGCTAATTCTTGTTTCCCCATTTTCTTGTATTCCGGCGACTGCTCGATCTGCTCGATGTATTTCAATCGGCCGATGCTCTTGCGGATCGTAGTAAGATTGGTCAGCGTGCCGCCCAGCCAGCGTTGGTTCACGTAGAATTGCCCACAGGCCAATGCGGCTTCTTTTATTGCTTCCTGTGCCTGTTTTTTGCAGCCGACAAACAAGATCCGACCGCCGCGGCGCGCGACCTCCTGGAGGAAATCGGTTGCTCGCCGGAGCTGCCTCACCGTCTCATCAAGATTGATGATGTAAATCTGATTGCGCTGTTCAAAGATGAACGGCTTCATCTTTGGATTCCAACGCTTCGTCTGGTGCCCAAAATGAACACCAGCTTCCAATAATTCAGGTACTAATTCTGTGGTATCTGCCATAAGAGAAATTCCCGATGGCGGGAGCTTTCAGAGCGGGGCGGGAAGATGCTATAGCCCGCGTCGGTGCGCAACTCGAAATTCAGCTCTGCTACGGCCCGCTCATTAAGTGCTGTGTGGGGACCTGTGATAACAAGACTTTGTATCTCGATCCTCGACGGCTCCAGACGCAAAGCGCGATTTCGTTGAGGATTGAACCGTAGGGCGTGTCTTCCTTCCTAGAAGAATGTGGATCAGCAACAGGATTGGCAAAACCAGGCCTATAGCGAGATGAATCCAACTCGTCCAAGCGCGCAGTCTTTCGCCGCCCGCGTAATACAGGCCATAGCCAGTGATGGTCAAAACGGCGAAGGCACTCAGAAAAACCGATCCGTTTGCTCGGTTGCGGCGCGCGCGCCACGCGAATCGCACATGCACGTTCAAGAGCATCCCGATCAGAACTAAAACTGCCATCGCCGCACCGCCATGAACTTTCATCGCCCACGCTTTCGCGTTCATCTCAAAATCGCCAGGCGACGCCACAAAATAATTCCAATATGCCCATGCCACTCCGCTCAAAAAAACCAGCGCCAACACGGCGTAGAGAAAATATCTCTGCAGGCGCTTCAATCGAATCGAGTCCGGTCGCGGGTGTCGCATGGTGAGTGAAACATCCATGATCGCGCGCCATCGCGCTCAAGCAACACTGCAGCTGCCGGATGTCGCGCCAGCATGGGCGCAGCTTTCTCG
>JBARMF010000034.1:0-2728 GCA_049802315.1 Candidatus Udaeobacter sp. | reverse complement strand
ATTGAAGCGCTGCTCTTCGCCATCATCGTGGCAATCTCAGCATGGCCGGTTTTGGCAGCCGCAAACGCAGTCGGCGCATTCCTTTAGCAGGCGCCGATCCAGCAAACACTTCTAGCGTTTCATTAACACCCTGCTTCAGCTGGGTGTAGAGAGACTGGATTTTCCGATAACCGCTTTCTCCGATAAACCGCTAAGGCGGTTTCTCACTGCTCTGGATGTGAAGCAGCTCGCTCAAGCGAGGTGTTAATGAGAGCATTTGTCGAATTCCGAACGCACAGCGCCAGTGCGAAAGTCTCGACACTGAACGCATCGCGTTTAGGATGTGCAGCTTGTGGGAGGTAGCAATCGAACACGAAAAAATCGCGAAATTGAACGAAAGTTCTTAGTCGAATGGTTACCTGATAACTTCAAGCGGTCTCGGCACTTCATTATCGAGCAAGGTTATCTAGCGACAGAATCGGCAGGCAGACAGGTACGGCTTCGAAAAACAAACAAGACTGCGTCGCTGACATTCAAGGTCGGTCGGGGCAGCCATCGCGAAGAACGCGAGATCAAGCTGAGCCAAAAGCAATTCGCAGCGCTATGGCCTGGCACGGCCGGGAGAAGACTGCGAAAAGTGCGCTACGAAATCCCATGGGAAGATCTGCTGATCGAGCTGGATATTTATCGCGGCAGACACGCCGGTCTTGTAGTTGCCGAGGTGGAATTTCCTGATACTGCCAGCTGTCGCAGGTTCAAAGCACCGTGGTGGTTCGGGCGGGAAGTGACCGGTGAAAAACGCTACAGCAATGTGCGTCTCGCCCTGACGTAGAAGACGCAATGGCTTTCCGTTTGAAATTGCGCGAACCCCTGCCGGAAGGACTCAAGCGAGTTTTTTGCGAGCAAATCGATGCAGCTTTGCACTTGTGCCAAAACCCCGCCAAACAACGTGGCGTCACTGTGCACTATGTTCGCAAGCATCTCAAAAAGCTCCGTGCCGCAATGCGGCTCGCGATCGGCGCGGTCGGCAAAAATTGTCACGCGGAGGAGGATCGTTGCGTGCGCAATATCGGACGATTGGTCTCAGATTTGCGCGATGCGCAGGTGCGATTGCAAACGTTTATTCACCTGCGCGATAAGGCGGCGAAAAATTCCGAACAACAGTTCTTTCCGCGCACGGAGGAATTGTTGGTGCTCGAACGCGAAAGTTTTTCCGCAGCATTCGCCGGTTGGCAACGCCAGGCGATTCCGCAATTGGAAAACGTGAAAGCGTGCCTGATGTTGTGGCCACTGGACGGCCTGAATTGGAAACAGATTTGTAACGCGGTATCTAAGATTTACAGGCGCGGGCAGCGCGCACTCGCCGCGACGATTGATGATCCGGAGGCTGAGAACTTTCATGCCTGGCGCAAGCGGGTGAAAGATGTCTGGTATCAACTGCGTGTTTTGCAGCCGCTAAACCGCGTGGTGCTTGAAGAGATGGCTCACGACGCCGAGGTCCTTGGCGAATTGCTGGGGAGTGAGCACGATCTCGATTTTCTGCGAACGCGCCTGGAGAGGGAAAGCGGCGATGAGGCGCTCGCCGACGAACTGTCGCAGCTCCAGAAATTGATTGGCGAACGCTGCAAAAGATTGCGCAGCGATGCAGTGGAACTCGGACGGCGTTTCTACGCGGAGCCATCTAGGGCGTTCGCAAAACGCATCTCCATCTTCGCCGGCAAACGAACGTAAGATTGTGTCACTCGCCTAATGCGCAGTCGTAAGCTTCAAGGTATTTGATTCCCGACCCTGTATTAAAAACGACCACGCGTTCACCGGACCGGATTTTCCGAGCAAGACGAAGCAACTTCAAAGCTGCAAAACAAGCAGCGCCTTCGGGGCAGATAAAGAGACCTTCTTTTGCTCCGACGTCACGCGCGACGCGGATCATTTCTTCATCATCGACCGCAATCGCCCCGCCATTGGACTCGCGAAGAATTTTCAGAATCAGGAAATCACCGATCGCTTTTGGAACGCGCAAACCGGAAGCAATCGTGTGCGCGTCGGGAAACTCTGCAGCGCTTTTCTCTCCGGCTTCAAACGCGCGAACGATTGGCGCGCAACCGGCAGCTTGCACAGCGAACATGCGCGGCCGATTTTTCCCGATCCAGCCGAGTGCTTCCATTTCGTCGAACGCTTTCCACATCCCGATGAGACCAGTGCCGCCGCCGGCGGGATAAAGAATCACATCGGGAAGTTGCCAGTTCAGTTGCTCCGCTAGTTCGTAACCGAGCGTCTTTTTTCCTTCGACTCGATACGGCTCCTTGAGCGTGGACATGTCGAACCACCCTTCATTTGCCTTGTGCCTAGCGATTTCGGCAGCGCAATCGGTAATCAATCCGTCGATCAGAGTCACGTGAGCACCCAACTCGCGACATTCGACGACGTTTGCGCGCGGCGTGTCGCGCGGCATGAAGACGTGCGCCTCGACACCGGCTCGAGCCGCATAGGCAGCGAGCGCGCCACCGGCATTACCTGCGCTGGGCACCGCGAGTTTTGTTGCGCCGAGATATTTCGCCATCGAAACCGCCACGCTCATTCCCCGCGCCTTGAAGCTCTGCGTCGGATTGAGCGACTCGTCTTTGATCCAAAGATCAATATCATCGGCGAATTTTGATGCGCGCAGCAGCGGCGTTCCACCTTCACCTAACGACACTGGCTCAACATCGGGTGGCAACGGCAATACTTCGCGATAGCGCCACAATGATTT
>JBARMF010000033.1:0-1840 GCA_049802315.1 Candidatus Udaeobacter sp. | reverse complement strand
GTGATTGCCGACACGGTGATCGCACCTGACCGGCCAGATACATTGATCAGGGCCAGGGAGAGTTTGGATGCGGGCTGCTTCGTCGGGATGTTAGGCGACCGCGTTTTCGGCGCCGACAAGACAACGCGCTGTGAGTTCCTTGGAGCGCCTGCGACCTTGCCGGCTGGCCCGATTTTGCTTGCTGCTATGATGCATTGCCCGGTCATCTTGTTCTTTGGCCTCTACCGCGGCGGGAATCGCTACGACATTTATTTCGAACACTTCGCTGACGAGATCGTGTTGAATCGGGAGCATCGGATAGAGGAGACGCAGTCGTGGACACAACGCTACCTCGCGCGGCTGGAGCATTATGCGCGTCTCGCGCCTTACAACTGGTTCAACTTTTACTCGTTCTGGGATTAGGCGTGGCCTCGTGCAGGCTTGAGAAAATTGAAGCGACAAAGCGGTCATCCTGAGCGAAGCGCAGCAGAGTCGATGGATCTCGTGGCGCTATCGTCAGGTAACGCAACGGGATTCCTCGACTTCGCTCGGAATGACAGATTCGTCACCGGCTGAGCAAATCATCGCGTAACAATATGCGAATCAACAAAGCGGAAATTCGCACGCTGATCCCCCACTCCGATCTGATGTGCCTGCTGGATGAAGTCGTGCAGTGGGACGATCGATCGATTTCCTGCGTCAGTAATACGCATCGTGATCCAGCAAACCCGTTGCGCCGTCAGGGGTGTTTGTCCGCGGTGCACGCCTTCGAATATGGTGCGCAAGCAGCGGCTGTTCACGGCGGTTTGCGGGCCCGCGCTGCAGGTACGATCGCGCCACCAGGATATCTGGCTGCGTTGCGGAACGGACGCTTACACGTCACACGACTCGATTACATTCATTTGCCGCTTCGAATTTTTGCGACGCGCCTTTACGGCGAAGGCGCGAACACGGTTTATGAGTTTATCCTTTCGGCCGCGACAGTTCTGGTAGCCGAAGGCCGGGTGACAATCGTGCAACGCGCGTGATGGCAGGGTCAGCGCGCTGCGCTGACCCCCGAAAGCTTTCGGGGCAGCGCGGCGTCCCTACCAGAAATTCACATCGCGATGCCGCCATCAACACACAGCACCTGGCCCGTAATGTAAGCGGCTTCCGGCGAGGCGAGGAATTCCACCGCAGCGGCGATTTCCTCCGGCGTTCCGGTCCTGCCGAGTGGGATTTTGCTGTTAATCGTATCCTTAACCTGATCGGAGAGCCCGACTGTCATGTCGGTCATGACAAAACCTGGCGCCACGGCATTGACGGTGATGTTGCGGCTGGCCAGCTCACGCGCGAGGGATTTGGTTAGACCGATCAATCCTGCCTTGCTCGCCGCGTAATTTGTCTGCCCGGCATTGCCCATCAAACCGATCACAGAGCTGATATTGATAATGCGGCCGCTACGCTGCTTGGTCATCGCGCGAACCAACACGTGAATAAAACTAAACGCGCCTCGCAAGTTGGTGTTGACCACAGCGTCCCAATCTTCGAGCGACATTCGCATCGCAAGCGCGTCGCGCGTCACACCCGCGTTGTTTACCAGGAGATCTGCCCGACCAAAATCCTCCAGAATGCGAGCGCCGATTTTTTGCACAGCTGCATGGTCTCCGACATCGACTGCGTACGCTTTTGCCGATTCACTCCGGAGACCGTTGATTTCATCAGCAATTTTTTTTGCGTTCTCCTCCGTCCGGCTCACGCACGCCACACGCGCGCCTTCACTGGCGAAGCGCAAAGCAATTGCGCGTCCGATGCCGCGCCCTGCTCCCGTTACAACTGCAACTTGACCTTCAAATCTCATGTCGCTGTCCACTTGTAACCA
>JBARMF010000032.1:0-4570 GCA_049802315.1 Candidatus Udaeobacter sp. | reverse complement strand
CACCCCGTCGCGGGAAACATTGTTGTGCTCCTGGATCACGTTGACCTGCGCATCGATTCCCGGAACCACACCCCACACGATGCCGGCGATAAATGAGAAAGTGCGAATCGAAGATTTCATATTACATGCAATCGATCAGCCACTCCCCCTTCTACCACAACGCGCAGCCGGTTTGTCAAGAATTCCCGCAATCAATTTGTGCAGCAAAAGTCTAAGGGAATGGTAATTATGGGCTATGTTTTCCTTCAAAACTCGTTAGGAACGTACGCCAAAAGAACGGCAACCACCTCCGATCGTAGTCCGACACGACTTGCTACTTAGCAATTGCGTGCAAAGAACTCTGGCGTGACGCTTCGCCGATGTGTGGGAGGGCGTTCGCTGCGGCCGATGCCCAACCATCAAAGGCGGCGTCTGACAGAAACGCCCTACAGTTTGACGCAATGAATCCAGACAAGCTTTTTGATTATCTCGATGGCAGGTTAGCTCCGTCGGAGCGCGCTGCTTTGGAAGAGCGGTTGATGTCGGACAAGCAATTGCAACGCGAATTTGCTGTGGCGCGACAAATTCATGCCGGAATGCGCGGCGATTCTCAGGAGGTTGTATTGCCAGCGCCACCCGACGTTCCAGAGCAGGGCCACAAAATGGCGATTCGCGTTGGCGTTGCATTCATGATTCTTATGCTGGTAAACGTCGGCATCGGTCTCTGGTTCATCTTCAAACACGAAAGCAAAAATCCGAATCGCCCGCTGCTTGAGGCCCAGATGCGGGAGCAGATCGCAAAATCGATCGAGCGCGCGGCGGCGCTCACGCCGGCGCCAAATGTCCTGGGCGTAACCGAAATCACAATCTCAGCTGCCACCGGCAAACTGGATAGCGTCGCAAACGAAGTAGTCGCGATTGCTGGTCGCCTCGGCGGCTCTGCGACAAAGGGTCTTCAGGACAACCATCGACTTAGTGTGCTCGTCGACGTTCCGTCGATTAAGGAAACGGAATTTCGTGTTAAGATCGGATCCATTAACACGGAAAGGCCTGAGTCATCCCCCTTCGCCGAGGCTACGGCAGAAAAACCAACCCCCACTCCAGAAACGAGCCCGGCTACAGGCGAGAAGAAGAGCTTCGTTGTGCAGATCGTGGAGGCAACCCCAAGGTAGCGCATGCGTCCCGCTTGCGATGTTTCCTACGCAAGCCAGAGGCTCGCGCTACACTACCCCAATGATTGCGGTGACATTTGCTTTGCCGTCCGAAAGCTCGGAATTCCTGCGCCGACTCGGAAATAAATCTCGCGCTAACAGGAACGGCAACAGCATCGTTCGCGGCACGATCGGCCATCGTTCAATCGAAGTCATTCACACAGGTGTCGGTGAAAACAGCTGCAAGAAACGCATTGGAAAGTTTCTCGAAAATCAGCAATTCGATTTTTTGATCAGCACTGGATTTGCAGGATCGCTCAACCACGAACTGCAGGTAAACGACCTTTTGGTCGCAAAGAATTTTTCGACTGTCGACCTAAAACACGCGTCGCTTTCAAACGTGTCGATTTACGCGGCCAACATCTTGACGGTGCCTATGTTGATCGATTCCAGCGGGGAACGAGAGAAAATAGCACGCGAATCGGGAGCCTCCGCAGTCGACATGGAAACAGAATTCATTGCGCGCGCGTGCGCGGCCCACGGCATTCCGCTACTGGCCCTACGCGTCATTACAGACACGCCAACCCAACCATTCCCTGCGCCGCCGAGCGTTTTGTTTGATATCCAACAGCAGAGAACCAATATCGCTGCGCTCGCCAGGTTTTTCCTCGCCCATCCGCGGCGCATTCCGGGTCTAATTCAGTTCGCGAGGAGAGTCGCGCATGCACGAAAAATTCTCGCGAGCGCGCTCAACGCCGTGGTGCAAGGCATTGAGGGAGGTAGCGGCCGTTGACCTCAATGGCCAAGGCGGTTCAGGTAAACCGGCCCTGCTAAGACTTCCCCGCTCGCGGCTACAGTTTAGCCAGTCCAGCAACGTGTCTCATTAACACCGAGCTTTAGCCCGGTGGTTACGGTGTGTACAATGGCAGCCGTTTCAACGGCTTTCTTCACGATGTCCCAATAGGGCAGCACATATTCCGATCGTAAGCCGATAAAACGGCTGTTGTCTTGGTTAGCGGTATCACCGGCCTGAAAGCCGGTGTTAATAAAACGCGAACCAAGCGAATAGCGCGATCGGCTTATCCTGCCGGTTCGACGTGCACGAGAACGTCGGCCATGCGCGAGTCGCTTTGCTGAATCGCGCTCTTCACTCGGTGTGCAATCTCGTGGCCCTCGTGCACGGAAATGTTGCCGTCCACGCCGACGTGTAGATCGACGTAATAATCCAAGCCCATCTTACGGGCATGGCATTTCTCCACCTCGACAACACCAGGGACGGAGCTGGCCACAGCGCGGATGGACCTGACAATCTTTCCACCAGGCGCAGTGTCCATGATCTCATAGAACGCCGGCAGCGCCAAACGAACGCCGTTCGCGGCAATCACCGCACAGGCGAACAATGCTGCCCAGTCATCCGCGCTATACCATGCTTCGCCACCGAGAAGTGCGGCTGAGATTCCGATGAACGCGGCGGTAGAAGTCAGCGCATCACTGCGGTGATGCCACGCATCCGTTTTAACCGCGGTGCTCTCGGCTTGTCGGCCGACGCGATTTACGTACCGAAAAAGAAATTCTTTAACGACAATAACTACGATGAGAATGGCCAACGTGAATGGTGCAGGTCCGTGATGGGGCGTCCGAATTTCGCGAACGCTTTCGATAGCGAGGCCAGTCGCGGCTGCGAGCACGCCAAGCGCAACGGCGATGGCGGCGATTGGTTCGGCTTTGCCGTGACCGTACGGATGGGTTTCGTCCGGAGGTCTCGCCGCCACGGTTAATCCGCCCCAAATGACGACCGAGCCGCCTATGTCCAGTGCAGACTCGATTCCATCGGCGATCAGCACGTAAGCGTGACCGATAACGCCGGCCACGATTTTGACCGACGCAAGCACGACGTTGATGAAAAGGCCAAGCAACGCAACACGCGCGGCGGTTTGCAGAATCTTCTTAGAGGCATGAACTTGCGCTGACATCGATGAGCAAGAGTATTAGCGCTGCGGTTTACGAAACGCACGGAAATCCCGCTGACGTTTTGCGAGTTGAGACGCGGTCGTGGCCGACGCCAGTTGCAGATGAAGCTGTCGTGAAAATGTCCGCAGCGCCGATCAATCCGGCAGACTTGAATCAGATCGAAGGAAAGTATCCGGTGCGATCGGAGCTTCCTGCAACGCCGGGATTCGAAGGCGCGGGCATCGTTGTTGAGTTAGGCGCAGGCGTAAAGGACCTAACGAGCGGGGCGCTCGTGATCCTGCCGCATAACATCGGCACATGGCGGGATGCTGTCGCGGTGAAAGCCGAAGATCTGGTCGTTGTGCCCGAAGGAATCGAGCCGGTTCAGGCGGCAATGTTAAAAATTAATCCGCTGACCGCGTGGCGATTGCTGCATGGCTACGTCGATTTACAAAAAGGCGATTGGCTGATTCAAAACGCAGCGAACTCGGCGACTGGTCGCGACGTGATTCAAATCGCGCATGAGCTCGGTTATAAAACTGTGAACGTCGTTCGACGCGCGGAATTAGTTGATGAATTGCGCGCAGAAGGCGGTGATGTCGTGCTGATCGATGGCGACAATCTTCGCGGCGAAGTGAAGAGTGCGGCCGGGGGCGCGTCCATTCGTCTCGGTCTGAACTCCGTCGGCGGCGAGAGCGCGCTGCGCCTTGCAAATTGTCTGGCGCCTGGCGGTACGCTCGTAAGCTTCGGCGCGATGAGCTTGCAGCCGTTGAAAATTCCAACCGGCCTTTTCATTTTCAAAGACCTGCGGTTTCGCGGCATCTGGATCAACAAATGGTACGACAACGCCACTCGGTCTGAGCGCATGGAGACGTTTCGACCGCTTTTTGACATGGCCAGACGTGGCCTAATTAAAACAAAAATCGAAAAAACTTATCCGCTAAGCGAAGTCAAAGCTGCGGTCGCACATGCCGCGCAAGGCAAACGCAACGGCAAAATCGTTTTTGAGTTTAAGTAAACTTGTAAAGCTGGGGCATTAAGGCTCTGAGGTCTTTTAGCGCGCCTGGGGCGCAGCGTTCATTGAAAGCCTGGGGCAGCGCCCCAGGATTATGGGAATGCAAAAAGGACCAGCGCTGAAGGCGCGATTCACTGCCAGATCAGGTCCCGGGATGAAGACTGAATCGCGCTTTCAGCGCTTGTTTATATGCGATTCAATTCCCCGGGGCGATGCCCCAGGCTGAGATGATTCCGCGCCTTTGGCGCTAAATGAAGAGTCCCACAGACCAAAGCCAATTTCTCTGTCATGTTGACCGGAGCGAAACATCTCTGACTATTCTGGCGGTTTGGTCTAAGGACGAACTGAGATTCTTCGCTTCGCTCAGAATGACATATCGGATGGTTTTCGAGTCGTCCGCGTAAGCTTGGAATTTGCGGTTATGGTAAAGTCAGCTAGCCTCGAACATGGTTCGATGGCGCTCGCTTCGCCTGGT